>JAUIJJ010000075.1 GCA_030431385.1 bacterium
GCTGGCAATCAACACCTTCATATCTGACCGCTGGGCGAGTATGTGATCCACAACTGTTTCGACATTCCCTGACACCGTTTCATACAGCGCTGTGGCGTCTTCCGGGGAGATGCCCTTATACCAACCGTCAGGCGATCCGTTGAGCAAGTCGTTTCCACCCAGGAATAAATGCACTATGTCGATAGTTGGATTCGCAGCCAACTCGTCGGTAATCATCTGGAGTCGGTCAGCCTGAACCCATTGATCCGCTTCCGTACCGATCTCGGTCGTGACGTCTCCTTTCTCCAGATACATTGGATATCCATTGTCGGCGAAAACGCCACGCAACGAGCGAAGACTCCAGACAAAGACGCCCCAACTGTCGCCGACAACCAGCACTCGATATTCCTCGCCACCGCGCGGCGCGAGTTCCGGCGTGGGCTCCGGCATGAGTTGCTCAAGGCCGATCGGTTTGTCGGCCCAAGCACACGTCGCCAGGGTAACAATTAGCATGGGAAGAATCAATTTTCGAATCACTATGTAACCACCTTTTCAGACTGGGCGAGTTGCGCCCGCCAAGTTTGTGTTTCCATAATAGCCACCAGCCGCTGCACCATGTCTACCACTTCTCGGTGAGTATTGTAAATCGGCGCGAAACCAAAGCGAATCAGGTTTGGCGCGCGAAAGTCGGGCACGACCTTCTGTTCAATGAGAGCCTGCGAGATTGGAAAGGCGTGCTCATGGGAAATCGAAACGTGCGAACCATGAGACTCCTCCGGAGTCACCACTTCGAACCCGAATTGTATCAAATCACTCTCCGCTAGTTTGCGGAAAAGCGATATCAGCGACTGGGACTTGTCCCACAATCTATCAATGCCAGCGTCGAGCATCAGCTCGATGGATGGCTCGATGGCCTGCATCGATAGGATGGGCGTCGAGCCGCTGAGGTACTTTCTAATCCCTGCGACAGGCTCATAATCAAGGCGCATCGCGAAGGGATCGTTTTGCCCGAACCAACCGGGGATCGGGTTTTCCATCCGCTCTTGGAGCCGACGATCAATATAGAGAAATGCTGGGGCGCCGGGTCCACCGTTGAGATACTTGTAAGTACATCCGACCGCCAGTTCAACGCCTTCGCTATGTACATCAATCGGGACTGCCCCTGCGGAGTGACTGAAATCCCAAATCACAATCGAACCCGCTGCTCGCGCCGCTTCATTGATCGCTTTCAAGTTGAATCGATGCCCGCTGCGAAATGCCACATGGGATAGCAACGCGACACTCGGCTTGTGAACAAACGCATCCCGCAGCGCGGCAGGAACAGCGTCAGGCTCGGGGTTGCTGAGATCAATTCGTGTGATTTGCGGCACCGGTGACAGCAACTTCGTCGCCCCCTGCGCGATGTGGCAATCAGTCGGAAAGTTCGTGTTGTCCGTCACGATAGTGAGCGGACCCTCGCATGTCTTCAGATAGCCTACTAGCAACTTGAACAGATTAACGGTTGTGGAATCTGCAATGATTACTTCGCCTTCACCTGCACCAATCAGACGCGCGACCTTATTGCCGACGCGCTCCGGCAGTTCCCACCAACCGGCGTTCCATCCACCAATCAGCGTTTCGCCCCAAGTGCTCTCCACCGTGGTTTGCAGCAAAGATTGCGTCGCCTTCGGAAGCCTGCCCAGTGAATTGCCATCAAGGTAAATCGACTCTGGATCAGCTATCACGAACTCATCACGAAATCGAGCCAACACATCTTTCGCGTCGAGCTTGTCCGCCAACAGGAGCGCTTCTGCGATTGTCGCTTTCATTTTCTCAGGATGCACCGAAGTGGACTCCCATCAAACCCCTTCAATCGAAGTGGTAGTGCGATCAGTTCATAGTCGCCGGGCGGCACCTCATCGAGCACTAGTCCCTCGATAATCATGATCTTGAGATCAGCGAGGCGGTGGTGGCTCAGCATGTCGCGGTCGTTGAGCGGATCGACGCTTGGCGTATCAATTCCCACTAGCAAACATCCCATTTCGCCGAGTCGGTCGATTGTGTCGGGATGGAAACTGGCAAACGAATCATCGTATCCGGAATCGTAGGAAAAGGTGCCCGTCTTGAAGAGCACTCGCGGGGGTAGATTGTCCAGTGCTCCGTCAAGCGCATCCGGCAGAATTCGGCCCTCCTCATCGAGGCATGCGCGGTCTACGTGAATGACCCTGGATGGACCAATGAACGGTTCGAGTGGGCATTCATCAATGCCGACGCCATCGCGAGTTGCGTGCATTGGAGCGTCAGCGTGAGAGCCGATGTGGACCGTCGAGTGTAGCGAGGAAAGTGTATAGCCATCACCAGCCGCCTTGTCCGCGCTAACGCGCCGACTCAGCGGTAAGTCCCCCGGCCACACCGGTGTGTCGGGCGAGAGGAGCGGCGAGCAGTCGTAAATCAAGTGGAACCTTTCCGGCTGAATGCTGCTACTAAACCGTGTCAATTTGGACAGGTCAACGCACATGGCGCGGGGGCGCGGTCCACCACCGCCCGCCCACGCCTTCTTGACACCTCCCAGCACCACAATGTTTCCTCCTAATTACATCGCGCAGCGATGATTTTCAAAAACATTCGGAGCACAGGATTTTGACAGATACGGCCGTTCAGCAGGGTGAAGTAAACGTGGATGCAGCACTCGTTCGCAGGTTGGCGAATACGGTGCGCGGACTTTCCATTGATGGAGTCCAAAATGCGAACAGCGGACACCCGGGATTGCCGCTCGGCGCGGCGGATTTCGCCGTCACGCTTTGGTATCATTTCCTGCGTTTCAACCCTCAAGACCCCCGCTGGCCAAACCGCGACAAGTTCATTCTATCCGCTGGCCACGGATCGATGCTGCTCTACTCGCTGCTGCATCTCGCCGGGTACAACATGCCAATGGACGAGTTGAAGTCCTTCCGCCAGTTCGGAAGCTCGACCCCCGGCCACCCGGAATCCTTCATGGCCGACGGTATCGAGGCCACGACGGGTCCGCTCGGGCAGGGATTCGCCAATGGCATCGGCATGGCCCTCGCCGACAAGTTGCTCGCGGCCCGAGTCAACACCCCCGGCGCAGAACTGATCGACTGCTTCGTCTATGCGCTCGTTTCCGACGGTGACCTTATGGAAGGCGTCGCGCAGGAAGCCGCGTCGTACGCCGGTCAACTCGGTCTCGGCAATGTCATCTATCTCTACGACGACAACAGCATCTCCCTCGACGGTCCGACGGAACTTTCCTACCAAGAAGACACGGCCAAAAAATTTGAGGCGATGAACTGGCACACGATCACCGTCGACGGCCATGATCCCGTGGCTGTCGCCTCGGCGATTTCAGCCTCACAACGCGTGACAGATAAGCCTTCTCTTATCCTCTGCAAGACGATCATCGGGTACGGCTCGCCCAACAAGGCGAACAGTAGCGGCGTTCACGGCTCGCCTCTCGGCGACGAGGAACTGAAGCTCACGAAGGAAAACCTCGGCATCTCGCCCGAGGCGTTCCACGTTCCCGACGAGGACCGGGACGCATGGGCGGCGCGGGTAACAGAACTCAAGGGCGGTTACGATCAGTGGCAGGCGAAGCTCTCCGCCGCCCGTTCTTCCAACGCCGATAAGGTCGCGTTGCTCGACGCCTTCTTCGCACGCGAGTTGCCCGCAGACCTCGAAAGCAAGCTCCCAGTCTTCGATCCGGCTAAACCGGTGGCCACGCGCACAGCTGGCAAGACCGCCCTTCAGGCACTGGGCAAGGAGCTGCCGTGGCTCGTCGGCGGCTCCGCCGACCTGTCGGTTTCCACCAACGCGATTGTCTCTGACGACAAGGTTCTGGAGGGCGAGTTTGGCGGCCGCCACATTTTCTTCGGCGTCCGCGAACACGGCATGGGCGGAATCGTCAACGGCCTCACCCAGCACGGCGCTTTCCGTGGCTTCGGGTCGACGTTCCTGACATTCAGCGACTACATGCGCGGCTCAGTCCGGCTCTCTGCCCTGTCCGAGATTCCCGCAGTTTGGGTTTACACCCACGATTCAATTTTCCTCGGCGAAGACGGCCCGACGCACCAACCGGTCGAACACTATGCGGCGCTGCGCAGCATCCCCAACCTGTCGGTCATTCGCCCCTCCGACGCCACCGAAACAGCCTACGCTTGGCTCGCTGCATTGGAAGACCGAACTCACCCGACGGCGCTTCTCCTCACCAGACAGAACCTTCCCGTTCTCGACCGCAGCACCGATGAATTCGCACCAGCATCCGGATTGCGCCAGGGCGCGTACATCCTTCGCCGCGAGCGCGACAGTAAGCTCGATGGGATCCTCATCGGCACGGGCTCGGAAGTGCAGCTCTGCGTTGGCGCTGCGCAGTTACTTGAAAAGGATGGCTTCAGCGTCCGCGTCGTTTCCATGCCTTGCCAGGAGTACTTCGACAAGCAGCCGGACAGCTACCGCGAGGAAGTGCTCCCGACCTCCTGCAAGGCGCGCGTCGCCGTGGAGGCTGGCGTTTCGCTCGGTTGGCACAAGTACGTCGGCTTCGAGGGCAAAGTCATAGCCTGCGACCGGTTTGGTGCATCGGCGCCTGCCAGTCGAATCGCGCAGGAATTTGGATTCACGACAGAAAACGTTGCGACTCGTTTGCGTTCCCTATTGAAGTAAGGACGCTCCAAGTAAGTATATAACAAGGGAACGAAAGACGAGGAATTCAAGTCATCGCTATGAGCGCGACACAAATTGTTGAAACAGCCTGGTTGATCGCCGGTGTCTATCTGATCATCGGAGTCATTGCGGCAATCGCTATTCATGCGGTGTTTCTGCCGAAGATGGACTCCCGCACCGAGGGAGCCGGGGTGTTTTTTCGGCTTTTGATCACTCCCGGGCTGGTACTGCTCTGGCCGATCATGCTTTTGAAGGCACTCCGTCCAAACTCTGCCGGTCCGACGGAGGGCGCATGAATCACCGAATGCGTTTTCTTCATGGTGCGATGATCTGCATCGTGGCCATTCTCGTTCCGCTCACAATCGCCGCAGGCGTTTACTTTCGTACCATCGATTACAAGGACGACCACGTCACCTCGACGCTGATGCAGCCGGACCCCTACGGAACGCTGCTGTCTAAGAACCTTCCGATGTTTGGCAACCTGCCGATCCGCGCTAACGTGCGTTCCGACTCGCTCAATAACCTTCAACTGGAAATCATCGTCGACAAGCCGCTCGGCGAGCCAAAGCTGGCGATGTTCTGGAGCCCTTCCCGCGAAACACATGTCGGCATGGAGAAGTGGAAATACATCGGCCCAATCTACGGCGTCGGGCTGCACCGCTATGCACTCCCTGCGGAAGCGTCTGATCGCAACAGCGGCTTCGTCATCGCATCAGTGCTCAACGGTCAGGAAGCTGGCCGAGGAATCCTGCCGCGCCTGAACCTGAGCGCGCCAACGGGGAATTCACAAACTGATGACGGAGGATTTGGCGATGAGTTCGGCCTATAAATCCGTCGCGTGGAACCGCCAGAAGCGAGTGTACGACCTCACGCTTCTCGGTCTGATCGTCGCCTACTTTGCTGTTTTCTTCGGCGTCTCCATTGGCATGGACAAGGGTTTCGACCTCGGGCTTCTCACCATTCGAAGCACCGCGATTCTGGCCTTCGTCCTCCTGCATTTCGTCCTACTTATCGGACCGCTTTGTCGGATCAACGCCATGTTTCTGCCGCTGCTTTACAACCGCCGCCACCTGGGGGTTGTTCTGTTTTTAGTCGCGCTTGTACACGGCGTCATGGCGCTCATGCGTTACCACGGCGGAACCGACGTGAACCCTCTGGTGAGTCTCTTCACTGCGTACTCGACCGACTACAACGTCACGCTCTACGAATACCGAAATCTGCCGCACTTTCCCTTCGAGCCTCTCGGTTTCTTCGCGCTCCTGATCCTCGGATTGATGGCGGCGACGAGCCATGATTTCTGGCTGAAAAATCTGAAGCCATCGACGTGGAAGTTCCTCCACATGCTTGTTTACTTTGCTTGGGGGCTGGCGGTGCTACACGTCGCGCTGGGCATCTTGCAGGACGAGCGCGACCGCACCTTAGTCTGGCTCGTTTCCATCGGCACCGGCGTCGTGCTTCTGGCGCACTTGCTCGCCTACGCGGGCGAGTCCCGTCGCGACCGGCGACGTGTCGCTCTCGACGACGATGGCTTCGTCGACGTCTGCGAAGTGTCGAGCCTCCAGGAGGGTCGCGGCATGAGCGTCAACATCGGCAAAGAGCGCGTCGCGATTTTCCTCCACCGGGGGAGAGTGATCGCCCTCGACAATGTTTGTCCGCACCAAGGCGGCCCACTCGGCGAGGGCCGCATCGTCGACGGGTTCGTGACCTGCCCGTGGCACGGCCGACGTTTCAAGCCGGAAACCGGCCACGCCTGTGAGGGCAGCCACGGCTCGATCGGGTGCTACGAAGCGAAGATCGCTGGCGGCACCGTTTACGTAAAACCGCAGATGCTGCCCGCTGGAACACCGGCGCGACCAGTCAGCGTTCAGGGAGCGGAATGATGTCCGATACGCCCTCACCAAAATCCGCCAGCACACCCGCTTCGAGCCACCGCGCGACCCACGGGCCGGAGGCCGCTGAGTTTTTCATTGGTGGAGACACCAAGCTTCAGAAGCCGATCGGCGACCTCGTTCTCAACACGGTCATCGCCGCCGCCCTCGTGCTCATCGCGACCGCAGGCATGGTCGCCTTCGTCATGCAACCGGCAACCGGCGGCACGATTGAGGGGAGCCATTCCGTCGAAGTAGAAGGCGTCCTGAACATCGACCACCTTCCGGTGCTCCACGTCAGCCGAAAGCTCGACGAGGGCGAATTCGCGTCTGCGGTTTTCCTGCTGACTGGCCCAGGCAAATCGCCGTTTCCCGATTCACTCAAATCAATGAGCGGCAAACTTGTCACCGTTCGCGGCACCATCGACTATCGTGGCAGCATCGCCATCATGGAAGTCACCGGACCCGAGTCGATGCGCGTGACCGGTGAACCGCAGCCATGGCAGGAACTCCCCGAGCCAGAAACCATGGCGCAGACGGGTCTTCACGGCGAAATCATTTCCGCCAAGTGTTGGGCAGGGTGGATGAAGCCGAACACGGGCAAGGTCCATCGCGCCTGCACGAAGCGCTGCCTCGAAGCCGGGCTCCCCGCGCTCATTTCCGTTCGCGACGATTTGGGAAACTACTCAGCCGCAATCTTTGCTCCGGAAAACCTCGACGAGGTGAAGAAGTACTACGCGCACAACTCCGGCAGGCCCGTCTACGTGCAGGGCGCGCTCCTCAAGGTCGGCGATATCCCCGTCTTCGTACCCGACAAGGACTCACTCCGCGTGCTTTACTACGAGAGCCTGTTCCTCTTCGACTGATCGGCTCTGCTTGCTTTCCCGGGTCATGAGCGCCATCAACAGGCATTGCTCATCTGCAAGATGAGCAAGGTCTGAATCTACGGAACGCAGCCAATCGCGATGCCAGTTATTTATCTCAACGGTCAGTTTCACGAACACATCGACGCCGCGCTCGATCCGCTGGATCGTGGCGTGCTCTTGGGCGATGGGCTGTTTGAGACCCTCCGTTGCGAGAAGGGCCAGTTGCTCTTTCACGAGGAGCACTTCGCCCGCCTCGCCAAAGGCGCGCGCCAGATCGAGATTCCGTTCAACCTTCAGAGCGAAGACCTGCTTCAGATCTGCCAGCAGGTCATCGACGCCAATCGCTATCGCGGGGCGCGGTTGCGCGTGACGGTCACCCGCGGCGAGCTCCATGGTTCGCTCGACATCGCCGAGAGCCCCACCGCGCCGACGGTCCTCGTTCATGCGCGCACGATTGATCTCGACGCCATTGATGATAAGCGCCGCGACGGTTGGAAAGCGATGATGATGCACTTTCCCATAAACCACCTCTCGCCGCTGGCGCAGGTGAAATCCACGAGCTACCAGGAGCGCGTTCTCGCGCGGCACTGGGCGAAGCGCCAGAACTTTGATGAGGCGGTCTTCCTGAACACCGATGGCCTCCTTGCCGAAGGCGCGATGAGCAATCTGTTCATTGTCGATGCGGGTCATGTAAAGACTCCGCCGGTGGAGGATGGCGCACTGCCGGGCATCATCCGACGGCGCATCATCGAGCTGTGCGGGCGGCTGGAAATCCCCTTCGAGGAAGAGTCGCTCACCGTCGAGGATCTTCGCGAGGCCGACGAGGCGTTCTTCACCAGCTCGCTGATTGAAGTCATGCCGCTCGTCAAACTGGACAAGAGTTACATCGGCGAAGGAGAGCCGGGCCTCATCACTCGGCGATTGTTCGACGCCCACCGTCGCGATGTTGCGAGCTACGTTTCTGCGATTCGAGGCGGTTGAGCAGCACGCTCGATTTCGAAAGGTATCCACTGAATGTTCCCCATTGAACGACCACGACGACTCCGCAGCAGCGAGCGCATGCGCGCGATGGTGCGCGAAACGCGCCTCAGCGCGGCGCAACTCATCTATCCCATGTTCGTCTGCCCGGGCAGCAACGTCCGAACCCCGATCAGCTCGATGCCCGGTTGCTTTCAGCTCTCCATAGATCTGCTCGTGGAGGAATGCCGGAAGATCGAAGACCTCGGAGTCGCCGGCGTCATCCTCTTCGGCATCCCCGAATCGAAAGACCCGGAAGGCACCGCCGGATACGCCGAGGACGGCATTGTTCCGAAAGCTCTGCGCGCGCTCAAAGAAGCCGGGATCACGATGCTCTTGTGGGCCGATGTGTGCATGTGCGAATACACGAGCCATGGTCACTGCGGCATCATTCACGACAACGATGTCGACAACGACGCGACGCTAGAACTGCTGACCCGCGCGTCGGTCGTCTACGCCAAGGCCGGAGCCGATATCATCGCTCCCTCCGACATGATGGACGGGAGAGTTGCTGCGATCCGCGACGGCCTCGACGCGGAAGGCTTTGCGAACACGCCCATCGTCAGCTACGCGGCAAAGTACGCCTCGGCGTATTACGGCCCGTTTCGCGAAGCCGCTGAGTCTGCTCCACAGTTTGGCGACCGGCGCAGCTATCAGATGGACCCCGCTAACGCAGAGGAAGCTCTCCGGGAGGTTGCGCTGGACCTGGAGGAGGGCGCCGACATCGTCATGGTGAAACCGGCCCTGCCGTACCTCGACATCATCCACCGGGTGAAGACCACTTTCCAGGTGCCCGTCGCGGCCTACAACGTAAGCGGTGAGTACAGCATGATCTGCGCGGCATCGGAGAAAGGGTGGATCGACAAGGAACGCGTGATGATGGAGACCCTGTTGGGAATCCGTCGCGCAGGCGCTGATATCATCCTCACCTATTTCGCGCCCGAAGCCGCGCGGATTCTCGGCCGCGACTAGGCAAGGAATCGACTCGCCCCGCAGGCGATCAATCCCACAACGTTGAGCAGCCTGTCCGAACGGAGGAAGCATCCCATGGCTGATAAAATCGCTGCCGTCACCGGCGCCAATCGAGGCATCGGATTCGAGATCGCAAACCAGCTCCTGAAGCAGGGCTTCCATGTCATCGTGACAGCTAGGGACGAGGCCAAAGGCGCAGCCGCCGTAGAGAAGCTATCGGCCTCCGGCCGTGCAGAGTTTCTCCCGCTCGACGTTTCCAACTCGGACAGCGTCCAACAATTCATCGCCTCAGTTGCGGAGAAACACGGGCGACTCGACGTCCTCGTTAATAACGCGGGCGTCTTTCTCGACAAGGGGATGGGACCACTCGAAATCGGCTTGGACACCGTTCGCGAGACGCTTGAGGTCAACTCTCTCGGGCCGCTCTACCTGATCCAGCAAGCCGTTCCGCTGATGAAGAAAAACGGCTACGGCCGCATCGTGAACCTTTCAAGTGGCATGGGCGCGCTCAACGAAATGACCGGCGGTTACCTCGCATACCGCGTCTCCAAGACCTGTCTCAATGCGATCACGCTCGTTCTCGCCGCAGAGTTGGCAGGGACTGGCATCCTGGTCAACGCGATGTGCCCCGGTTGGGTCCAGACCGACATGGGGGGCGAGAACGCGCCGCGCTCGACCGAAGAAGGCGCGGATACCGCTGTCTGGCTTTCCATGCTCCCAAGCGACGGCCCGACCGGACAGTTCTTCCGCGACAAGAAAGTGATCGACTGGTAAGCCGTGGCGACTCCGATCTCAGAAAACCTCCCGCCCGAGCAGGCTTTGGCAGAAATCGTCCGGCGGCTTCACAACCGCTGGCGGCTCGTGATCACGCTTCCGTTGCTTTATCTACTCGTGGGGTTGTGGATGTGGAACGCGTGGATTCTTCCCGACCTCGGGGGCAACGGTCTGATCACGATGAGCGACGGCGCCTACATCGTCCTGAGCGGAATCGGGGGCGCATTCGTCTTCGTCATGTGGCGTCTCCTTGAGCGCTTCCGCCTGCTCCAGTTCATCGCCCTCACCGAATCGCGCAAGAGCGTGAACCTCTTCCTCGACCGCGCCAGCCGCTACCAAATGCTCCAGTACGCCGTCTGCGACGTGGTCACGCTGCTCGGGCTGCTGTTCTTCGTCATGCGCGGCGACGTGCCGATTTTCCTCGCCTTCATTTTTCTAGGAATGGTGTTCTACCTTAGGTCGATTCCCTCGGAGAAACGGCTCGGGCGGGCGATGTTCGCACCGATCCCCGGAGCGTAGTCGGCGGCGTGACAAAACTCCACTTCACCTTCCTTCGCTACATCTCCGTCTCATGGGTGCTGCTGCCGTTTGTAGTCAGCTTCCTGCGCGATTGGAGGCGTTGGGTTTTGTTCGGCTCGCCGCGCCGTTTGAGCGAGGACGGTCACAAAGCCCGCGCCCAACGACTGCGCGAGAGAATGGGCAAGCTCGGCCCGTCTTTCATCAAGGGGGCGCAAGTTCTCGCCATGCGCGAGGACATCATCCCTGCGGTTTACGCGGACGAATTGAAGAAACTCCAGGACCGCGTCCCCCCCTTTCCCGTCGAGCAGGTCTACGAAACGATCCGCGACTCTCTCGGGAAACCGGCGAAGGAAATTTTCGAGAGCTTCGATGCAGAGCCTCTCGCCGCCGCCAGCTTGGGTCAGGTCCACCGAGCGGTCTGGAAAGACACTCAGGTCGCAGTGAAGGTCCTCCGGCCCGGCGTGCTCGAACTCGTCGAGACAGACCTTCGCGTCATCCACTTCCTGCTGTTTCTGCTCGGTATGGTCGTAGACCACAACCTGATGCAAAGCTTTCACGCGATCATCGACGAGTACGAGCGAATGATCCATCAGGAAAGCGACTTTCGCTACGAGATGCAGGCCGCATCCCGTTTTCGGGAGAACTTCAGTAAGCATCATCACGTGCGCATTCCCACCTGCATCGACGAGCTGACAACGCGTCGCACTGTCGTCTTCGAGTTCATCGACGGCGTGCGCGTCGACGACCTCGACGGCATGCGCGAGTTGGGTGTCGACCCCGCGGAATTCAAGGACTTGCTGATTGATACCTACGTCCGAATGGTTGTCGTGCACGGCTTCGTCCACGCCGACCCGCACCCGGGGAACTTGCTCGTCGACAAGGAAAAGCGACTGGTCATTCTGGATTACGGGATGTCTCTGGAGTTCGACGACTATACGAAAATCGAGCTGCTGAAGATCACTCAGGCGGCGGTCAAGCGCGACGTTGATCGGATCGTCGAGGGATTCTATAACCTCGGAATGGTAAACGAGGGCGTGAACCGAGCGGTGCTCCGCGACGCGGCCAACACGCTTCTGAATATTCAGCTCACGCAACGCCTCAACACCCGCCAAGTGCGCGAAATCGCCCAAGAGATCATTCAGACATTTTACAGGTTCCCGCTTCGGATGCCGCACAATCTCGTCTATCTGTTCCGGGCCTCGGCGCTGGTGGAAGGTATCTGCGTTTCCTACGAC
>JAUIJJ010000076.1 GCA_030431385.1 bacterium
CTTCTAATCAGCATCAGCGATTGGCGCGAGTACGGTTGGGATGATGCCTACAACGAGAAAGGCGAATGGACTGCTGGGCCGTTGCACGGACACGTCTACCTCGTCGAGAATAGTGGTGACGACAAGGAGCCAAATTATGAGACCCCGGAAATGGTCGCTGCTGGCGATGAGCCTATAGATACTTTCGGCGCGCCGTCGGCAAACTATACCGATTGGGATGGCGATGGTGACTTTGACATCATCTGTGGCGAGTTCCTAGATCGGATCACGTTCTTCGAGAACGTCGGAACCAGAGAATCACCGAAGTTTGCAGAAGGCGAGTTTCTAAAGTACGACGGTGAAACCACTCATTTGGAGCTGGAGATGCTTCAGGTCAACACGGTCGATTGGGATAACGACGGCGACGACGACATCATCGTCGGTAAAGAGGACGGACGCGTAGTGCTGATCGAGAACAATGGCGATGGTACTGTGAAGGAACCCGAGTACCTCAAACAACGTGGTGATGAAGTTAAGTTCGGCGTACTGACAACGCCGTGGGCCTCGGATTGGGACGGCGACGGTGATCAGGATTTGATTGTCGGCAATACTGCCGGACACTTCGCTCTTATCGAAAACCTGGATGGCGGATCACCTCCGCAATTCTCCCTGCCTCAACTTCTTGAGGTCGATGGTGAACCGATCCGCATTATGGCGGGACCGAACCTGTCAATTCAGGGACCGGCCGAAGCCAAGTGGGGCTACACCGGGCCAACAGTCTGCGATTGGAACAATGATGGGCTTCCCGATCTCGTCACAAATTCAATCATCGGGCGAATTGTGTGGTATAAGAACATCGGCACGCGCCAGGCGCCGGAGCTCTCCGGGCCGCATGAAATTCACATCGAAACAAATGGTGAGGCGACGCCGAAGCCCGCGTGGAATTGGTGGGACCCCAACGGTAATGAATTGGTCACCCAATGGCGCACGACTCCTGTCACGATTGATTTGAACGAGGATGGCAAAATGGACCTCGTTCTTCAGGACACCGAAGGGTTTCTGGCGTACTACGAGCGACTCGGCGACCCGGCTGAGAGCAGTCTGGTCGCAATGCCAGAACGCAAGTTCTTCATGAGTGACGAGAACGCAGTCTACAGTAACGTTGGTGAACTGGAAAACTATGACTTCAATAAAGATGGAATCAACGATATGCACCAGCGCACCGAGGACGGCCGATTGGTGTTCATCACTCGCAACCCGATGGACCGATCGCTGACAACGGTAACCCATGAGGGGGTCGTGACGAAAGACACTAAACTGGTCGATCCACCTGCAGCTGAGAAGAATCTTCTCCGCATGAGTGGAGGATGGGCGGGCCGCTCCGGGCGCAGAAAGTTCGCACTTGTCGACTGGGATGCAGATGGGGACCTCGACCTGCTGGTTAACTCACGAGGAATTAACTACCTGGAAAACGTGGGGAACGGAGAAGAATTTGTCTTCGAGGATCGTGGGCGAATTTCACCCCATGTACTCGCCGGTCACTCAACATGGCCCGCCGTGGTGGATTGGAACAACGACAACGTCCCCGACCTGCTCATCGGTGCCGAGGATGGTAACTTTTACTACTACCAACGCCAAACGGCAGACGAGCTGACAGAACCATTCTAGAGAGGAATGAGATTATGAAACTGAAGCAAGGCTTTACACTCATCGAACTACTGATCGTCGTCGCGATCATTGCGATTTTGGCGGCCATTGCGGTGCCGAACTTCCTTGAGGCGCAGACGCGCTCGAAGGTCTCTCGCGTCATGGCCGACATGAGGTCGACAGCGACAGCCATGGAATCCTACCGGATCGACAACAACAATTACCCACCGACGAATCGCGCGTTTGGAACGGGCACTATTCGCATCACGCCGGTCGTGAGGCGCTACATCCCACTTACCTCGCCAATCAGTTACATTACTTCTGCCCCCTCGGACCCATTCTTTGGCGGCCGCGAAGCGGACTTGGTGAACTGGGGAGACCCGGTGTTCGATTTCTGGACCTATATGGTTCCCTATCACTACGGACCACGTGCTGGCGCATCATGGTGGCTGTCCTCCTACGGTCCTGACAAGGAGAAGAATGGCAACAGCGCGACTGCGCCGAGCGGTGAAACATATTCATGGAGCACACCGTACGATCCGACCAACGGTACAGTGAGCGCGGGTGAGATCATCCTGCTTTCAACCGGTTTCCAAGAGCAAACGACAGCACCCTAAGTAGCACACAATAGCGAGCACGGAGAACTGCAATGTCGAGTTTAAGATACCCATCAAAGCTGCCCAAGGTTGGAATACGACCGATCATTGATGGTAGAAGAAACGGAATTCGCGAGTCGCTCGAAGAGCCAACCTTAGAAATGGCACGAGCTGCGGCTAAGTTGATTGAAGGGTCACTGCGCCACGCCAGCGGTGAACCGGTCGAGTGCGTGATCCCGGAGTTCTGCATCGGTGGTGCCGCAGAGGCGGCGAAAGTCGATGCGTTTCTATCGGAGAACGGTGCGACAGTTTCGCTTAGCGTGACTCCCTGTTGGTGTTACGGCTCCGAAACGATGGACATGGATCCCATGCGCCCCAAAGCAATTTGGGGCTTCAACGGCACCGAACGCCCAGGCGCGGTTTATCTGGCGGCGACGCTTTCCGCACATACGCAAAAGGGCCTTCCATGTTTTGGTATCTACGGACGCGACGTGCACGAATCCGGCGACCTCGAAATCCCTGATGACGTGAAGGAGAAGATCCTGCGTTTCGTCAAGAGTGGGCTCGCGGTGACGACGATGCGCGGAAAATCATACCTCGCAATGGGCGCGGTTTCTATGGGTATTGCCGGCTCGATTGTCGACTGCTCCCTCATCGAAGACTACCTCGGAATGCGGGTTGTACAGATCGATATGACCGAGTTTGTCAGGCGAATGGACTTGGAAATCTATGATCGCGACGAATTCAAAACTGCCTTCGCTTGGGTGAAAGCCAATTGCAAAGAAGGCGAGGATCGTAACCCCGTCGAAACACAACACACACGTGAAGAGAAGGATCAGGATTGGGCAACATCGCTGAAGATGGCGCTCATCGCTCGCGACCTGATGGTAGGTAATCCGAAACTTAGCGAAATTGGTTTTGGCGAAGAAGCGGAAGGTCACAACGCAATTGCCGCCGGCTTTCAGGGCCAGCGCCAGTGGACTGATCACTACCCCAATGGCGACTTCTTGGAAGCTATTCTGAGTTCGTCGTTTGACTGGAATGGCATTCGCCAACCCTATACAGTGGCGACCGAAAACGACGCGCTCAATGGGTTGTCGATGATGATGGGGAATCTCCTCACCGGGACCGCCCAGATTTTCGCGGACGTTCGGACCTATTGGAGTCCAGACGCGGTGAAGCGTGTCACTGGGCACACGTTGACCGGTGATTCTGAAGATGGGTTTCTACATCTCATCAATTCCGGACCGGCCGCCCTCGACGGTTGTGCAGAGATGCAAGACTCCGATGGCAATCCCACCATGAAGCCGTTTTGGGAGATGACCGAGGGCGACGTTCAGTCGTGTTTGGATGCGACTTCCTGGCACCCGGGAACATTGGAGTACTTCCGTGGCGGCGGTTGGTCTACAAAGTACATCACTCGCGCGGGGATGCCTTGCACGATCTTCCGACTTAACCTGGTAAAGGGGCTAGGCCCCGCATTGCAGATTGCCGAGGGGGTTACTGTTGGATTGCCGGAAGATGCACAAAATGCGCTCGATCTACGTACCGATCCTACCTGGCCGACGACGTGGTTTGTACCTCGCCGAAACGGAACCTTTCCGTTCGAGTCAGTTTACTCCGTAATGAACAACTGGGGAGCGAATCACTGTGTACTTAGTCCCGGGCATATTGGGGCTGATCTAATCACTCTGGCTTCGATGCTTCGTATTCCGGTATATATGCATAATCTGGAAAGCACTGATGTCTTTCGCCCGAGTTCATGGTCGAGCTTCGGAACAGCCGACATGGAAGCCGCGGACTTTCGTGCATGTGAGACCTATGGAGCACTCTACAAATGAGCCGCGTCTATCTAGGAATAGATGTTGGAACGGGGAGCGCCCGTGCTGGATTGTTCGACGGGGGAGGGCGCATGCTCGGCTCTGCAGTCCAACCCATTGCGATGAACAAGCCGAGGCCGGATTTCGTCGAACAGTCTTCCGCAGACATTTGGGGTGCGATCTGCAAGGCCGTTCGAAACGCTTTGGTTGAGTCGAACACCGATCCAGCGGACGTGCGTGGTATTGGATTCGATGCGACCTGTTCATTAGTCGTGTTGGATTGCGAGGGCAAACCGGTTACTGTCTCTCCGGATGGCGATGACAATTGGGACATTATTGTTTGGATGGATCACCGGGCTATTGAACAGTCCGAGCGGATCAACAGTAATAGCTACGAAGTACTGAAATATGTTGGCGGAAAAATCTCCCCTGAGATGCAGTCGCCGAAGCTGCTCTGGCTGAAGGAGAACATGACCGAAAGCTGGAACCGGGCAGCCCACTTCTTCGATCTTCCCGACTTTCTAGTATGGAAATCCACAGGTGCGAATGTTCGGTCGCTTTGTTCGACAGTCTGCAAGTGGACCTATCTCGGACATGAGAAGCCCGAGAATCGGTGGGATCGTTCCTATTGGCAGGCCATTGGGCTTGGTGAACTCGCCGACGAGAGCTGGGAACGAATTGGTACTGACGTTCGTCCAATGGGAGGTGCGGTTGGTGAGGGTCTGTCCGCAGACGCGGCGATGGATCTGGGGCTGAAACCCGGCACGCCTGTTGGCGTTTCAATCATTGACGCGCACGCGGGTGGTATTGGTGTCATCGGCGCGAAACTTGATGACGGACCACTCACTAGTGATAATGTCTCGACGCGACTCGCCCTGATTGGCGGCACCTCATCGTGCCACATGGCGATTTCCAACGACGCTCAGTTCGTTGATGGAATCTGGGGCCCCTATTACTCCGCGATGGTTCCTGGTTTTTGGTTGAACGAAGGAGGCCAGAGTGCAACTGGTGCACTGATTGACCATACTATTCATTCACATTCCGCAATCACTGAAGCCCAAGAAATCGGTGAGCGTGATGGGAAGACTGTTTACCAAGTGCTCAATGAAGAGCTCGATCGACTCGCCACCGCGAATGGCTGTTCGGTATCGCAGTTAACAAGCGAACTGCACATGCTTCCCTACTTTCACGGCAATCGCTCGCCGCGCGCTGATCCGACGTTGCGTGGTATGTTAAGCGGTCTGAAGCTCAGCGCGACAATCTCTGATCTGGCGCTTGAGTACTTGGCCGCAGTGCAGTCTGTAGCATACGGTACGCGTCACATCATCGAAGAGTTGAACAACAACGGCTACGCAATTACTACAATCTGCGCCTGCGGTGGCGGGACGAAAAACCCGCTATATCTGCAACAGCACGCCAATACCACCGGGTGTCGCATTGTACTTAGCGAAGAACCGGAGGCGGTACTATTAGGTGCGGCGATACTGGGGGCGGTTGCCTCGGCCGATCATGCTTCCATCGAATCGGCGATGGCGACGATGTCGCGCGCGGGTCGAATCATCGAGCCAGACACAAGTGAATCTACTTACCATGATAGAAAGTACGATGTTTTCAAACGCATGTACAGCGACCAGGTGGCATACCGCGCAATCATGAACGGTTAACAATCTGGTACTATACATATTCAAGGAGTCGTTATGTCCGGTCGACATTTTGTTCTAGTCGTCACAATTGTTCTGAGCTTGTTGCAGGTGTGTGTAGCAGCTCCCCACGAGCCGGAATCGAAGGGGAGTGTCGTTGCTTTCGATCATTGGGTAAGCGGCGAACCGCTTCCGATTGGTACTAACAACCGTCGTGGACCGCTTGCCCCCGGTGTTACTTTCTGGCCGTTGGGCTTCGCGAGCATCTCCGGTGGCGACGAACCCGATATGTTTATGGGAACCGATAGGTTCAGTCATCCATCTGGTATCTACCATTACAGGTTCTCGGGTCGGGATGTCTCTACAGGCGTTCCTGTCTTTGAGGAACCTGAACTTGTCAAGGCACCGTTTAACCCTCTCGACGAGCCAATAGTTTTCGAGGACCGCGACGGAGCCATTTATGGAGTATGGCATGAAGGCAAGGAGTTAAGATACACGCGATTCAACGCTGAAACCATGGCGTTTGAAGGCGAAGAGACTCTGTTGGATGTATCAAATCTGCCCCGTTCGCCATCGAGCATTTGGATAGTTCCGCAACGGGGCGCGAATGGATCCACAACACACAACTCGGAAGTAGCGGGGAAGTGGTTGGCAGTTCTGGCCGTAGGCGATGGAAAACCTCATCGACCCGTAGGGCCGAATTGGCGTCAGCCAGAGTACAGTCCTTACGACGGGCGCGGAATTTATCGCGGCAATTTAAACGAGTACGTGTTTTACGGAGTATCGTTCGATTGGGGAAGTGAAGGGCAGTGGCTGGGAAAGATTTCACCTGACGACCGCGCGACATTAATGAGTTGCGATGCCATTACCGACGTCGACCTCGGCGACGGTCGTACGGGAAGCCTGATTGCAGGAACGAAACTCGGCGGTATCTACTATTTTCCGGCATCGTGGAATGGCAACCGTGTTAGCTACGATCAGCGACTCCGCGCTGTGGATACAAACGGCAATGCGATACGCTTTCCTTCCGTTCACGCCTATGTTTCTTCCTACTCGAACCCTGAAACCGGACACACCGACCTTCTAATAGGTACTCAGGGACTCACTATGTACTATGAATTTACTGGTGAGTTTACAGAGAAGGGCGAACCGATGTTTAGCGACCCTTCTCCTGTTTTGGTCGAGAGCGCCGGTTTGCAGTTGGGCGCCCTCGCCGTTCCTAACATCGTGGATTGGGATCAGGATGGTGTGCTTGATATCATTGCTGGTAACTCAGATGGGTATGTGATGTTCTCGAGAAATAAAGGAACGAACCGCGACCCTAAAATTGCGCCGGGGGTACGCGTTCAGGCCGACGGGCATGACATTCATGTGCAACCCGGGTACTATGACATTCAGGGGCCCGGCGAGGCGCGTTGGGGGTACTCCTGCCCGACGACTGTTGATTGGGATGGCGATGGTGATATTGACATCGTCATGAGCGATCCCACCGCAGCGCACACCGTATTCATTAATCGCGGCGGCGCGGGCAATCCTCCTGTGTTGGATCGCGGCAGCCATCTCTACTGGGAGCACCTTGATTTGCATGGCACATGGCGCGTGCGCCCGGCCGCTGCAATGATGGGTGATAACATGTCGTATGTCATGTTGGATTCGGAGAACGAGTTAAGGCTCTATTGGCGACTCGACGATTACAATGTCGAAGACAGGGGGAAGATCTTGCAGCCGGACGGAAAGCCCATTTCAGGTGCTTACTTGCATTCGGGCGGCACAGGTCGGTTGAAGTTACTCCTTTATGATTGGGATGGCGATGGTGTAACCGATGTCATTACTGGTACGTCTCGTCACGCATCTGTGGGTGATGCTAACAATGGTTTGCCTCAATCGCTCGGTAGACCAGGGTCTTCGGTTTTGTACCTCAGGAATGTAGGTACCAACGAAGAGCCAGTCTTGGAGTGGCCGCGCGTTATGTCATTCAAGGGACTGCCGATTTTCTTTGGACAGCATTCATGCGCCCCAGCAATTGGTCCTATGGGTCCTGGCGATGAGGACAACTTGATACTGGGTACTGAAGACGGTCGTGTGCTTTTCTTCGCTCGCGAAGATATCGAGTTCCTAACCATAGATGAGGTGATGACAGCGAATCGAAAAGTGATCATTGACCGCCTCTTCGCAAATCCAGACGAGGTGTCTGACGAAGTTGGTGAATGGATGTCGCTCAAAAACGTTTCAGAGGAAGACGTAGACATTCATGGTTGGTGGCTATATTCACGAGGAACTCGTCAGATATTGAGGAATCGCAATGGCGACACAATTCTCTCGCCCGGTGAGTCGCTGATCATAGGGCGTTCCGATGACACTTCGGTGAATGGTGGGGTTGAAGTCGAACACATACTGGATGATGGCATCGGGTTGAGCAACAACAAGGGCATAATTGGATTGTATAGTCACTCTGGCGTGCACGATGCAGTCCGCTGGGGCGAAGGCTCGGAAGAACTCTTAAAGTCAGAGGTTTCACAGAACGGATTCGTTCATGGAGTTGCCGAGGGAACTTGTCGCGTGCTGGGTGGTTCGTTCAAGCCCGGCGAGGTTCGATCCACCGAGTAGCCGTCGATTGATGCAGTGCGCTGGTTATCCATCACCCCCAAAGGGAAAAGGAGATTGTGATGAGTCCGAGAGTTGTACTTGAACCAAAGGCTAAGGATCACAGCCCAGATTTGTATCGGCCTGATGTGATGGCAGAGAGTGTGCTGGGTTTTGACAACGTCGACGATTCGGCCGTGGATTTCTATCATGCCAACGGATACTTGCTGATCCGGCAGGGCTTCTCCGACGAATTGACGAGCGAGGCTCGGCAGGAACTCATCTCGATGATCAACAGCGATGAGCCCAACTGCGAGAGTATCTACTATGAAGGCACGATTCGCGAGAAGCTCTCGACTATTGACGGCGACAGCGCGAACAAAGAGAACCCCGATCGCGATTCACTGGCATTGGGGGTACAGTCCGATCAGTTGCCCGCCATTCCATCATCCGAACGCGCATCGTTTGTTCGCAAGCTAATGGGTTTCATTCCCGAGCACCCTCCGCTCGCGGCAATTGCTAGCTACAAACCAATGATGAATGTCATCGAGCGGCTGGCAGATGGGCCTGTAAATTTGTTTCAGGACATGGCGATGATCAAACCGCCTCGAGGCCGAGAGAAGCCGTGGCATCAGGATCACGCCTATTTCAATTTGGAGATTGGGTCGCGCATTGTCGCTGCATGGATCGCCCTTGATGAAGTCAGTGTCGACAATGGCTGCATGTTCTTTCTCGCCGGAGGGCACAAGGGTGGCCCGCGGCTACATTTCATGCGCCGCGATTGGCAGCTCTGTGATTCGGACCTCGCCGACACAGTGCAGACTGCCGCGCCGATGCAATGTGGCGACGTGTTGCTTTTCGACGCCAAGCTCCCTCACGGTACGCCGACGAACAATTCCGACAAGCATCGCTGGGCGCTTCAGCTACACTATCTGCAGGATCAGGCGGTAGAGACTTCTGACGAGGCCCGCCTTGCGATCTTTGGAAGTGAGGGTAAGAATGTTACCTGCTAGCCGGCCGCAAAGCGCCGCATTGTGAAGATACTCTACTATCGGTCCCTCTGGGGGATGACTGGCGCGCTGGAAGATCAGCTTCGCCAGGTTGCTGACGAGGGGTACGACGGCATCGAACACGCCTCTCTGCCGCCGGTGGAACCCGCCGAGTGGGCCGATCTGTTGGAGCGGCACGGCCTTGGCGCGACATTGCTCCTCGCATGCGATGACTTTCAATCGAGTCGCGCGACGATTGAGGCGGCGGCGACCTACAAACCCGATCTCATCATGTCACACACGGGGCTTGATCGCTACGACTTCGAGCGCGGCAAACAAGAGTTCACGCAGTTCCTTCAGTTGGAGTCCGATATCGGGGTGCGCATCGCCCACGAAACCCATCGCCACCGGATGTTCTTTAACCCGTTTGCTACTCGCGCTTATCTTGAGGAGTTTCCCGAGATCAACGTGCTCGCGGATTTCAGCCATTGGTGTGTTGTGTGCGAGTCGAACCTCCCCGAATTGCAGGAGTACCTCGACCCGGCGATTGCGGCGAGCATCCACATCCACGCCCGCGTTGGGTACCGCCACGGGCCGCAGGTGCCGGACCCCTCGGCCCCCGAGTACGCTGAGTACCTGAAGTCGCATGTGGATTGCTGGGACGCGATCAAGGCGGCGCGGGAGGCCGATGGCACGGAGACGCTGATCGTAACTCCCGAGTTCGGGCCGCCCTTCTATATGCACACCCTTCCGCACACCAATCAGCCAGTGATCGACCTGTCGAAGGTCTGTATGTGGATGCGCGACTACCTGAAAGCTCACTGGGGCTGAATCGAACCTAAAACAACAATCCGGCCCCGTCGCGTTGACGGGGCCGAGTTGTTTATGAGCTGTTCTGTAGTTGGAGCTTAGTTGTTGGCGGCGAACTCTTCGGCGGGGAGGATGTGGATGAGCCCCTTGCCGGACTTCTTGCGCTCGAACTTGACGTGGCCGTCGATCTTGGCGAAGAGCGTGTAATCGCGCCCCTGGCCAACATTCTTGCCGGGCCACCACTTGTTGCCGAGCTGAGTCATGAGGATTGATCCACCGGGGACCAACTTGCCGTCGGGTTCTTTGATTCCACGGTACTGCGGGTTTGAATCGCGACCGTTCTTGGATGAACCTACACCTTTTTTATGAGCCATTGCATATTCTCCTTAGGCGGAAACTTCGCTGCCGTCCCGAAGGACGCCGGTGATCTGGACTTCCGTGAAGGACTGACGATGGCCTTGGCGGCGTTCGTAGCCCTTGCGGCGCTTGAACTTGTAGACGATGACCTTCGGTCCACGAGCCTGACGAAGTACCCGGGCCTTCACTTCAACATTGCCGAGCCGAGGCTCGCCAAATTCGATGCTGTCACCACCTGTGCTGAGCATCAGCACGTCGTCGAGAACGATCGCGTCACCCTTTTCGGCGTCGACCTTCTCGATCTGAATAATGTCTCCGGGGGCCACGCGGTACTGGTGGCTTCCCTGACGAATCACTGCGTACATGGCGTCTTTTTCCTCACTTTGTGTTGAATGGGCCGCTGCTTGGCGGCGTGGGCGGGTAGGCGGCCATGTCGTTGCCTACCGCGCAAAAGCCCGGAAAGCTCTCCGGGCGGCGGTCCCATGTCAAGCGCGAAGGTTACTTCAGGATCGGGCCAAGCTCGATCGTCGCGGCCCTGACCACGAGGGCGTCGTCGACCAACCCGGCCTGGTGATAGTCATCGCCGATGTGGTCACCTTCCTTCAGGAAGTACTTAATCGCCGCCACGCAGACCTTCCGCTGGCGCTCGTCGAGGTCACAATCGGTCCGGCACAGTAGCTGGTGGATGGTCTCGAGTTCCTTCATCATGCGGTCCACGAGGCTCTTGCCGGAGGGTTTGAAGTCCATCCGCATGCGCGAATACGTCTCGACGACGTACCGCTCATCATCGATGCGGAGGTCGACGATCTCCTGTTCGAGCAGCTCGACATGCATCTCGGGGACTTTGTCCGACATATCCAAAACCTCGTTGAGATTGAAAGCGCGTTGAACCCCAATCCCAGCGCCGCCATGCCTGTTCAGGCAACAGAAAACGCGACGAAGGCGCGCGCTCTATTGTGGTGAGCTGCCCGGCGGGCGGGTGCGTTGCCAGTTTCCCGGTCTTTGCGGCTTGTGGGCGGGTTTGCTCTCGCCGATCGCCTGTTTGATGATTGGCGGCATGGGGCAGTCGAGCACCTCGCATACCGCGCGCAGGAGCTCCGCTTCCTTCAACGTGACCTTTTGATCGAAGAGGACTGTGTGCGCGGCGGCGTCGATGATGACCTTAAGAAGTGGGATCGATGCGCGGCGCAGCTCAAGGAGAGCTTTCCCGACGCGATCCAGGCTGCACTGGCTCCTCGGCTCGAGGGAGAGTGCCTCCTTCCCTCTCCTCAGTCTCTCGCGCCCCGCGAGGAACGCCGCCGTCACCGCCGCAGATTCCGCGTTTCCCGCATGGGACAGGGCCGACAGCACGATCTGGATGTGCGGGCCGAGAATCTGGAGCGAATGGACCTGGTCGCCGAACGCGACCC
>JAUIJJ010000077.1 GCA_030431385.1 bacterium
CAAACGATGGCAGGGTGAAGATCACCGACTTCGGAATCTCCCGCACTCAGGAGATGATTTTGCAAGACGTGCGAAGTGGGAGGATCGCTGGCACGCCGAAGTTCATGTCGCCGGAACAAGCCAGGGGCGAGGCTGCTACTAAGCAATCGGACATCTACAGTCTCGGCGCGACGTTGTATTATCTGCTCAGCGGGCGTACGCCGGTGGAACCTTCCTCCGACGTGAAACAGCAGATCAAGAATGTGCGAGAAGGGAAGGTCATTCCCATCCAGCAGATGCTCCCCAAGTTGTCGCGGGAGCTCTCCCGCCTTGTGATGGGATCGATCGCGCTCAACCCGACCAAGCGCCCTTTGGACGCTTCAGACTTTCGCCGCCGTCTCGAAGCCGCGTTTATCCTGAACACCGAACGCGCCTACGGATTTCCGCGCCGCGTCATGAGAAAGCACAGCAGGAGAATCCTACCGGTGGTAGCCTTCGCGCTGGGAGCGATCGCGGCGATGGCACTGGTGGAGCATCTCAAGCGCAGCGCGCCCGACCCCAACGCAGAACTCGCCAAAGAACTGCGCCCGACTCTGGAGGTTCTGATCGAAAAACTCGATTCAGCAATCGAGATGGAGGGGACCAACCTGCTCCTTGGCGGAGCCCGGGAGCGGCTAAGCTCATCGCTCGAACGCGATGACTGGCTTGCGATGATCAATGCGAGAGCTCATGGGGAAGAAGTGCTCTGGTTTTGGGAAGACTATCGTATGGCCCAGCAACACGCAGCCGACGCAAGGTCCGTTCTGAGGCTGGAAGCAAACGCGTATCTGGAAAAAGTCGCTAGCGGCGACGTCACTTCTTCCGTGCAGGATGAGTGGCGCCGCCGCTGGCTGAGTCTCGGACCTGAGTCACCTTAACGGGCGTGAAGGTCAGGGTTCGCTCGGGTAGTCGAAGTTGTAATCACGAATCACCCAGTCCTCGCCGACTACTCCAACTTCGAACTGGACACGGCCGTTCTCATTGGTGAATTCGACGGCGCCACGGTACGTTCCCGCCGTTTGGCCGCCGCTCGCTTCAGCGTTAAAGCCGATCATGTTCCAACTGACCACTGAGCCGGTGAGGGCGGTCATCGCGGTCATCTCGGCGGTGAACTCCTCGTTTGAGACGTTCGCCTTGAACCCATCGTCGAGCACCGCATAGGCCGCCGAGTAATCGTCGCTCTGCATTGCCGTCATGAACGCGTCGGGGCCTGCTTTCATCTTTTGCGTGGTATTCCAAGCGAACAGCCCGAATCCTCCTACGCACAACCCGATGATGAGGAGTATTCCCAAGCAACCTACGCCGCCGATGATCCACCATTTTTTGCCACTCTTCGCTGCCATTTCAGTTCCTTTTGTTAGGGTCTTGTTGAGTGTTGTACTGCCACGAGACCGATTGGCTCACAACTCGATTTAGCGGTTACGACTCGATTTCTGCGATGCGCTTGATCTTCAGCTTCTCTGCCGATTCCCCAAAGGCAATGCTGAGGAGCTGTTGAGCATTCTCCGGCAGGGGGACCTGAAAGTGTGCGGTCTTCCCCGTCGTCGGGTGGGGGAAGCTCAGGTCGTAGGCGTGTAGAAACGGGCGATTGAAGAGTTGCAGTGCGCGGCGAAGCTCGTGTTCATCGCTCGTTAGTCGCTCGAGACAGCGCTTCACATGACCGCCGTAGGTGTCGTCGCAAACGATCGGATAGCCGACGTGCTTGGCGTGGATACGGATTTGATGGGTGCGCCCGGTTTCCAGCTTGCACTCGATCAGCGTGAACTTGTGAGAGCGGAGCAGCACTCGAAAGTGGCTACGGGCGTCGCGCGGGCTGGGCCCATCGATCGCGCGTCTGAGGCGGTTCTGGGGATCTCGACCGATTGCCGCGTCCACCGTGAGTTTTTCCCACGGCGTCCGTCCGATCAGGAGGGCGACATAGCGGCGGTGCATCGTGCGCTTTTGCAGATTTTTCGCCAGAACGTTCATCGCCTTCTCAGTCTTTGCAACGACGAGAAGTCCGGTCGTGTCGCGGTCGAGCCGGTGAACGATTCCCGGCCTTTTCACGCCGTTGATTCCGGGAAGGTTTGGGAACTTGTGAAGGAGCGCGTTGACCATCGTGCCGTCGGGGTGACCCGGCGAGGGGTGAACGATAAGCCCTTGCTGCTTGTTCACGATGATGAACTCGTCGTCCTCGAACACAATATCGAGCGGAATGTCTTGAGGAAAGGGCCACGGATCGTCCGGCTCTGGCCAGTCGATGGAAACGGTCTCGCCGCCGGCAAGCGTGTAACTCCGCTTGGGGACTGTGCCGTTGATCTTAACGAGGCCATCCTTGACGAGTTGCTGCACTCGGTTCCGCGACGGCGTTTCCGGCAGACGCGAGAGCCAGGTATCCAACCGGATTCCGGCTGCATCGGCGGGAGCTTCGATCTCCGATGGAAGCTCTACCGCTTCCTCGTCAGTCGCTTGTGGGTTGTCGCTCAGCGGCGGCCTCCCGTGCGCTCGGCGATGTCGGTTACGAGCTGCTGCATCGGTCCGCTGAAAGCCTGCTTGGTAAGACGAACGATGACGTCCTTGTTGGTCTTGTCGCTCTGATAGGGTTCGAAGACCTGGCTACGGCCACGGTAGCGCTTATGGAGAATCTCCGCTCCGGTTCGCTGATCGATTAACTTAACGCGGAAGCTGACGGTGGCCTGATTGTTGGGAAACCCGAGGAGGGCCTCGTCAAACTTGAGCCAGTATGAGGGCTTCTCTTCGATCAGCGTTTCCTTGGAGGCTTTGAGCATCTCGCTCTCCACCCACTCTTCGTCGGTCATCTCTTTTTCTTCCGAATCAGGGTCGTCGCCATCGAGGCCGTCGAGCAGCGCGTCGAGCTCGCGGGCGGTGTCGGTGCCCCCCGATTGCTCACGCCTCTCGGCCTCGCGACTCTTCTCCTGAAGTTCAGGGAGCATCTCCTCGACAACGCTATTGAGCGTCATAGTGACGGACTTGCTGAAGAGCCCCTTCATCCGGGCACCGGTTTCTGTCGTATAGGCTTCGAAGAGCGGAATCACGAAAGTCTTCCGGTCGATCCAGCCGCCGAGCTTGAGGCGGATCTGCCGGTCCTGAATCTCGTCCGGGAACGTCACAATGACCGATTCGTTGACGACATACGGGGTTCCGTAGCGCGCGCCTCGTGGGAAGGGGACATGTGTTTTGCAGCCGACGAAGGTGAAGGCGAACATGATCAGGAGAGATAGCGTTATCAGTCGAATCATGGGGAGGTTTCTCCGGGAGTGTAGTCGGCGGGGATTAGAGAACGGCGCGCGGCGGGCGACAAGGGCAAGAATGCGTCTGGCCTAGTTTGAGGCCGAAATCTCGACGCCCTGCTGGCTGGGACGTGGTGCGGCGAGGTCGCCGAGCTGAATATGCCAAAGATCCGCGTAGGTCTGGTTCATACCGATTAACTCGTCGTGCCTGCCTTCTTCTGAGATCCGGCCGTCTTTGAGAACGAGAATCCGGTCGGCGTGGCGAATCGTCGAGAGCCGGTGCGCGATGATGAGAGCTGTCTTCCCTTCGGTGAGTTTCAGCAGGTTTTCCTGAATCGCTCGCTCGGTCTCCGTATCGACGGAACTCGTCGCCTCATCGAAGATCATGATCGGCGCATCTTTGAGCAGTGCCCTCGCGATACTGAGCCGCTGCCGTTGACCGCCCGAGAGCTTGATCCCTCGCTCGCCGACGATTGTATCGTATCCATCGGGAAGCGTAGAGATGAAGTCGTCCACCTGCGCGAGTTTTGCCATCTTCACGATTTGCTCTCGTGTGGCTTCGGGCTCGCCGTAGGCGATGTTCTCGGCGATGGAGCCGTGGAACAGGTAGACATCCTGGCTGACGAGCGAGATGTTCCGGCGGAGCTCGGTCTGCGCCAATTCTCTCACGTCGACGCCGTCGATCCGGACTGCTCCTTGGTTCGCATCGTAGAAGCGGAGCAGCAACTTCACGAGCGTTGACTTTCCGGCACCGGTGGCACCAGCAAAGCCGATGGTCTCGCTTGGTTTAATTGTAAACGATAGTTTATTAACGACCGCCGGGCCGTGGTCGTAGCGGAAAACGACGTCATCGAATGCGACCTCACCCTGCACCGCGCCGAGGGGTTTGGGACTGGGCGGGTCGACGATGGTCGACGGCGTCGCGAGGAGGCCAAACGTGCGGCGCGCGCTGGCTTTCGCGCGTTCATACTCGTCGAGCGTCATACCAAGCTCGGTGAGCGGCCAGAGCATGCGCTGAATCATCATCGCGAACAGCACCAACTCACCCACGGTGAGGATGCCATGGTCCTTCAACACCCAATAGCTGCCGACGAGTAGGACGCCACCGAATCCGAAGGCGATAGCCGTGCGAATCAGCGGCACATAAATCGAGCTGAGCTTGATCGCATCGAAGTTCGCCTGGCGATAGTTCTCCGAAGCAATCGCCACGCGCTGAGACTCGAACGCCTCTGCGGTGAAACTCTTCGTGACCATGATTCCTGCGATATTGTTTTCGAGCCGACTGCTTAACTCACCGACAGTTTCGCGCATGCGGCGGTATCTGGGCGAGATGGTGGACTGGTAGTAGATACTTCCCCACAGCACAAACGGCATCGGAATCATCCCGATCAGCGCCATCTGCCATGAGGTCGAGAAGAGGACGAAGCCGCAAAAGACAAAGAGAATCAACAGCTGTAGCAACCGGTTGAAGCCCGAGTTGAGAAACCGTTCGAGCTGATTCACGTCGTCGTTGAGCATCGCCATGGTCTCGCCCATGCGATGGTTTTCGAAGAACCGGATTTCGCGCGTTTGGATGTGATTGTAGGCGTCCATTCGCAGGCCGTGTTGAACCTTCTGCGCGAGAGACATGAATCCCAACTGGTATCGCCACTGGAAGAAGCTTTCGAGCGCGAAGATCCCAACGCCGAGGATCGCCAGAAACGCGGCTAACGTCAGCGGGTCGTCGGTGCCGACAACGTTGCCGATCCATTGAGGAGGCTGCCTGCTCACCGAGTCGATCACCCACCCAACGAGAATCGGCGGCATCAGGTCGAAGATCTTGTTGAGCACGCTCCAAGTGCAGGCGGCGACGAATTCGCCGCGAAATGGCCTGAGATATCGGAACACCTGCCGCATGGGGTGGTCTGATAAACTGTTCTGCGACATCGAGTGGGTTCCTTACGCGCGCTTGTGTACTTCGTTCAGGTTGGTGGTCCGCTCGATCGTACGCAAGGTAAGGGCCTGATCGCAAGATGCTACTGGACTTGCGGGGCCATTCTCCGCGACAATCTCGCACCCTCGAATTCCACTGGCCCACTCAACGAAAGGGTCGCCCATGAAGGGACTACTCGCATTTCTCATCCTCGCCGCCATCGGCATCGGGATCCTTGTTTATCTGGACCGAATGCAGCCTGTGGAGGCACCGACACCGGCCCAACCGGCGCAGACTGGTAACACTGGCGGCTCGCTGTCCGTCGGCCCGCTAAACGCACCGGCCGGGCATCAGACATCCGGCTACAATAGCGCGAACACCGGGCAGCAAAATCAGCACCGGTCGCGCCGCAGCTCTGGCGTTCCATCGAACATTCAGGCCGCAGCGAAGCAAGCCAGCGTCAAGGTGGCCTCCTTCGAACCTTCCGGTCGGGAAGCAACCATCCGTGTCGTCTGGGATGGAAGCAATGCTGCGCGCGGCGGTGACTTTCTCGACGCGGCACTGCGCAGCGGCGCGATACGGGACTTCGACATGATCGATAAAGGCGGGTCGATGGCTCCGGGAAAGACAACGTGGTACGCGGTCTTTCGACTGAAAATGTAGGGCGTTGCCTTAGGGCAACGGCGGCGACTCACCGTCCCAACCGAGCTCCGGTCTGGGCGTCAGCTTGTACAAGTGGATACGGTAGTCCTTGTAGTTGCTGAACACATCGTAGACCGCGACTTCTTCGATGGGCTCGTAGAACTGCTTGAGCGTCACGAGCCGATCTTCGCGACTGCCGGGGTAGTTGTTTTCCTTTTCCTCTTTTGAATCGGGGCGGTTGATTGTGTCTTCAGTGATGAGCCAATGGGGGCGGTATCGTTTGAGCCGATCGTCGAGAGGCCCCGTCGCGTAGCGGTCGTTGATCGGGAGAACATCGACGTAGAGAGCCAGTTTGGTCGTGAAGTGTCCGAGCAGGTACTCGTCGTCACCCATCCGCTCCCTAACGTCCTTTGCCATTTGCTCGAAGGAATCGTCCTTCTCGTCAAAGTAGTCCGCGGTGTCGCCGACGTTTCTGACCAACGAACCAGCAAGCGCCGCGCTGAAGAGCACCAGCACGACTGCGTTCACCCAACCTAGTACGCGCGGGTGCGAGAGCTTCTTCCAGATGCTCGACCCCTGTTCGAAGGCGCGCTTTCGCTCCGGCCAGTATGCATTGAAGAGAACAAAGACCTGCCGATAGGTCACCGCGATCAGCATCGCAATCGGGACGAAGAGCGGCGCCCAGTAACGCGGTTTGAGGTTCACGTAAAAGCTGAACATCACTGTGTAGATGCCTAGCCACGCGACGCAAAACCAGACGAGCGGATTGCGTCGGTAATCCTTCACTAACAGAACGAGCGCGAGCGGGAGCCACTTGATCACGCGGTAGAGAATCGGGTCGATGAGTCGCATCTTGTCGATCATTTGAAAGAAGAACTCGATCACGACGCCGGGGCTGGCTTGTGCCCTCATCCCCACGTTGATTGTCTGGAACGCTAGAAAGTCGTCGCGGTAGGGGATCGCCAGAAACATCGTGTGGAGCCCGATCACGGCGGCGGCTCCGGCCACCATCGCGCCAACCTTCGCAAAGGCCGCCCACTTGATTTCTGGAGACCAGTTTCCAAAAAACACGATCGCCGAAAGTATCGGAAGCGCGAAAAGCGCACTGGTCTTCGTGTAGAAGGAAATCGCCCAGGCGATTCCCGCGAGCACGGCGAACAGCCAGCCGAGTTTACCTTTGCTAAAGTAGCCCAGGAGGAAGCCCACGCAGGCGAACATCGCCATGGGAATCTCGGCGATGGCGAATCGAGAAAAGAGAAGGAAGAAAAAGTTCCAGCTCACGATAGCTACGGCGAGGAGCGCGGTCCACTTGTCCGTCCACTTTCTCACAAAAACGTACATGAGCATCAGGAGGACGGTGAACGAGAACAGAATCGTCAGTCGCGCCGCGTCGATATTGACGCCGAAGATCGCGAAGCTTACCGCGTGCATCACTTGCAGCGTCGGAAGGTTGACGGCGAAGTTCAGGTCGCCGTCGTAGTGCCACTCGCCGGATTGAAAGTAGTGAATTGCATTGTTGGCGTACCAGCCCTCGTCGGTGTAGAGGACTCCGTCGCGTGAATACTCTTTCTCATGGATAAAGTCGGCATCGAGGTCGATGAACCGGATGAGGAAGAAGAGGGCGACGAGGACCCATGCGCCGATGTGGAGCCAGCGCAACAGCGGCGGCTCGGCTCGTTCGGGAGGCTTATGGTCAGGACTTTGTCTTTCTTCGCTTTGCATATCGGAGGGGGTTATCCGCGCGGGGACCCCCTGAATGTCAAAAGGAAAGCCTTCGAGCCGGACATTCGCGATTGCCAGCCGTAGGCAGATGACCCATCTTCCCAGCGACTTCCAAATCATTGGGGCCCTAGAATGGAAATTCGGGAAAAGTACATCGCAAGGCTTCTCAATGACCCGGGAAACGCTGGCTTTACCGAGGCGAAGTTTATCCACGCGCCCCAGATCGTTACGTCCCGCTGGGTCCGCCTTCGCTGTCAGTATCTCTGCCATCACAAGAGGCAGAGTGATGTGATTCCCCCTTTCTCCCCGACGACCGAAGAGATCAACGATACACTCGAAGAATACAAATTCGGGCTCATGGTCCGTCGCGAAGTCGCCATTCCCCTCGAAACCGACCACCAGTCACTTTGGGGTGAATTCGAGCAAGCGATGATCGAGGCCGAGAACGAGGCTTTCATTCGCGGCTACGGGAAGGCGTTCGCCATGGCCGTCGGCAATTGCCTCTTTTGCCACCACGACGATTCCATGCGCCCCTGCGACTTTGCCGGGAAGAGTCGGCCAACGCTCGAAGCGGTCGGCGTGAATCTGAGCGACACGCTGGAGATGATCGGCTGGAGCGAGTATCTCGTGCGCGACGAAGACAACGCTTTCCAGTTTTTCGGGATTCTATTGCTGGAGTGAGTCCAAACCGGCCCGGTTTTCGCCCAGTCCTTTAGTAAGCGGGGCGAAGATTCCGGAGGGGGTACGACTAAAAATGATGAACGACAGCCAAATCAGAGTCCAAGCAACACCCGACCCGGGGCGCCAGGAAGAGCTGAAGGTGCTTATCTCCCGTCTCGGCCTGAAGCCGAATCTTGAACTCTGGCCACGGTTGGAACGCGCGCTGATTCACCGCAGTTATCGCGCAGAAAGCCGCATGAACGAGGATAACGAACGTCTCGAGTTCCTGGGCGACAGCGTGATCAGTCTCGCCTCCACCGAATATCTCATGCAGAAGTTTCCCGAGAGCGACGAAGGGTGGCTCAGCAAGCTGCGCGCTGCGATGGTGAGCCGGGTCGTACTGGGCAAAATTGCCCTTGAGATGGGCATCGGCGACCTTATTCGGCTGGGTGCTGGCGAGGAAAAGAGCGGCGGTCGGAAGCGCACTTCGATACTTGGATCAGCACTCGAGGCTGTTTGCGGCTCGATCTACCTATCGTATGGTTGGAGCGAACTTCGCGAGCCTCTGCGCAAGAATATCGTCATCCCCGCCCTGGATCTAGCCCGCGAAGAACACGTCGTGGACTATAAGTCGATTCTCCAAGAATGGACCCAAAAGCACTACCAGAAAGTCCCGGCATACATCGTGGTGGGGGAGGGCGGGCCTGATCATAAGAAGGTCTTCGATGTCGAGGCGCGGTTGGCTGAAACGGTCCTCGGCAAGGGGTCAGGCAACCGGATCAAAACCGCCGAAAACCAAGCCGCGCGGGAAGCTCTCGATCGCATTCAGGAAGAAGACGTAAGCGCCTGATCGCGCTGAGCCCGCTACTCATTCCCCCCAAACTGACCAACCCCATGGGCCGAGGTACAGCGTATCCGTCGGGACCAGATCGTGGCTGATTTTCGCCTCGGCGCCGGTGCCGCGCATGTTGGCGATCACAAGTACCCGGTTCTCCCCAGCGGTCCTCTCAAACGCAAAAAACTGATCCGACGGGCCGACTTGGATGACCGTCAGGTCGCCGGTCTGGAAAGCAGGATTCTCGGCGCGGAGTGCCAGCAGCGAACTCCAAAAAGCCCTCATTCCGAACTCATCTGAATTGAAGGTCGTCGGGATTTTCTCGAAGATGTCCCGCGTCTCCGACGCGCCCGTCTCGGTTCCTGTGTAGAGAAGCGGAACGCCCGGAAGCGTCACGGTCAGAGCAGCTGCCAGTTTGGCCTGTGGCGCACCCCCGAACACGTTGATCGCCCGTTCCTTGTCATGATTCTCAACGAAGTTCACTCGCGCCGCGCCGCGTGGATGCGACCACTTGAGCTCGGTGAGCAGTTGTCGCATTTCACCGGCGGGCATCTCACCAGCGATGATTCCGACGAGCGTATCGTAGAGCGCCCAGTTGTAGCTGAGGTCAAAGGACTTGAGGTGAAGGTCCGCAGCGTCGCTTTCGGCGAGCATGATCACATCGGGATTGATCGTCTCCAGCCTCCGCCGTGCACCATCCCAGAACTCCGTCGGCATGAGCGAGGCAACATCGGCGCGGTATCCATCAATGCCGAACTCCTCCACCCAATAGGCCATCATGTTTTCACAGTAGGTCCAAACCTCCGGGTTCTCCCAGTCGAGATCGACGATGTCCCACCAATCCGGATTGTCCGCCACAGGCTTCCCTGTGTCGGGATCCTTGATAAACCAATCGAGGTGTTCCTCTACCAAAACGCTGTCCGGCGATGTGTGGTTCAGCACGAGATCGATGATGATCTTCATCTCAAGGTCGTGGGCGGCCTCGACCAATTCGCGTAGATCGTCCTCCGTACCCAAGTCGCTGTTGACGCTATAGTAATCGCGAATCGCGTAGGGGCTCCCAACCGTTCCCTTCCGTTCTGCGAGTCCGATTTCGTGGATCGGAAGAAGCCAGAGGATGTCCACTCCGAGACTCTTGAGCTCAGGCAATCGCTCGCGAAGACCGTCGAACGTGCCCTCGGGCGAGAAGTTTCGCACGAACACCGAGTACATGACATGCGCGCCGATGTCCTCCAGTGATGTCATCGCATCGAGGTCGCTAAACTCGTTCTTGTAGAGGTCTTCGATATTGTCCGAAAGGGCTTGGACCCGGACGGTTTTCCAGATGCCTCCCGGCCCGCCTTGATCCTCGACTCGAACGGCGATTGTGAGCCGGGGCGGCACGGCGGGGGTTTTCGGAACGCGCGCATGGAAAGTGCGGTTCCATCGAGTGCTGTTGGCCGAAAGCGTGCCGTTGAGCCAAACCTTCGCGTGATCGTCGACGGCCCCGAAGACGACGGCCAAGTCCTCGATTTCGCGCAGCTCATCAGGCAAATCGATGCTCCTCCGGTACCATGCGACCCCGTCGAAGTCGTCAGGAACTGTGCCGGGCACCGTAATGTGTCCCCACTCGGAATCGTCGAAACTGGACTTCCACCATCCCGCATCGACTCCTACATTCTCGGGATCGAGTTGGAAGCGCCATTCGCCATCTAATCCGAGAACTTGCGCAGAAGCGTTGGTTGAAGTAATGATCGCTAACCCGAGGAGTATGAGGAGAAGTTTCAAAGGAGGTCGCCTTGGTTGAGGGTCCGTTCGAGGGCACCATAACATCTGCTTCACTTGGGGCAAGGCGGTTCCCGAATCGTTGGGAAAGAATGCCCTCATAACCTCCAAAATTTCGTCGCCCCTTGCTCGTGGATGCGGACTGTGGTTCAAATCCGAGTAACGGAGCGCTAAGGGAAAATGGCCAAGCCTGGAATTCTCATCAAGAACGCCGCACTTTTCACCGGCGAGGACCAATCCTCAGCGAAGGAATTGCGGTGGCTGGCCAGCGATGAGGACCGGGCCCAGTGGGCCGACATTGGATTTGGAGATCCGCCGGAGGAGCTATGCGCCACCAGCGAAGTCTTCGATGCCGAAGGCATGTTACTCACCCCGGCGCTCGTTGATTGCCACACCCATCTGATTTACGGTGGAAACCGAGCGGCTGAGTTCGAAAAGCGGCTCGAAGGCGCGAGCTACGAAGAGATCCTCCAGCAGGGGGGCGGAATTCATTCGACGGTGAAGATGACCGCAGAAGCCTCCGACGAGGAGCTGGTCGAGGGCGCGATGGAACGCGCGCAGCAACTCCGCAAGCAGGGCGTTTCGCTTATCGAGGTGAAGACCGGCTACGGATTGACGGTCGAGCGGGAGCGTCGCCTGCTCCACGTCCTACGCGAATTCGACGAGTCGCTCGGCAGGCACTGCCGCAACACCCCGGATCAGGTTCCCGTTGGAGTTCGGCGGACGCTGCTCCTGCATACGATTCCTTTGGAACAGCGAAACGATCGGACGAGATTTGTCCAACAGCTGTGCGAGGAACTGATACCGGAGGCCGCTTCGGAAGGCCTCGCTCACGCCGTCGACGTGTTCTGTGAGGTGGGGGCGTTTACGCTCGAAGAGGCGGAGCTGATCCTCGAGGCCGGTGCGCGCAATGGGCTCGCACTCAAGGCCCACGCGGAACAGATCACGCCGACCGG
>JAUIJJ010000078.1 GCA_030431385.1 bacterium
TGACGGCGACGGGCTGCTGGCCGTGGCAGGATTTGACCACGAGGAACAGAGCGCGGAACCGGAGCAGCCGGCCGGTGGTGAGGACAACATGAGCCTCGGCATCGATTACTCCGAGACCGACGCCCCGATGACGGAGAGTCAGGCCGACGACATTTACCAGACCGCGCCACATTCGCTCAATCGAGTCGATGCAGAGCCGGTCGCCGACAGCCACTACACAGAAGACATGACTCTCGCTGCGGTTCCGCTGACTGGTGAAAGCCCGCCGGAAGCCGAAGAGACCAGCGTCGAACCGCCGATGGCCTCCAGCGAGGTGGATATCCTACCGCCCGTCGCTGACGACGAGGCCCCGCTCGATATCAGTCCTCCGATGGAAGAAGCGGAACCACCGCTCGCCGCCGAGGAAGACGACCAGTTTGATATCTCCGCCGCCGCGCCTACCGCAGAGGGCGACAACGCGGATGCCGACCTATCCTACAACTCGCTCATGTTCGGCGCTGAGGAAACAAAGCTTCCTGAAGGCGAAAGCAGCAATGCCGACGCTGGCGAGGACACGCTCATGGGGCCGCTTGGCGCACCGGAAGGAATCGGTAGCAACGGCGGTGACGATATGACCAACACGAGCTTCAACGAAGAGTACAATAGCTTGATGTTTGGCGCGGATGAGACGGTCGGAGTTGGCACCGACGGCCAGCCACCGGCTGCCGCGCCGCAAGCCGAAGCCGAGCCTGAGCCCTCTGACAAAGACGCCGAAGCTGAGATGGAAAAGACCGTCAACCTGCCGGAGCCTGATTATCCGCTCGAACTTGAGCAAACTCAGGTCATCGCCGGAGGCAGCATGGGCGATGGTGGCGAGGACGACATGGAGCGAACAGCTCACGTCGTGCCGAAACCCGCCGCCAGCAAGGGTAAAAAGCCGAGCATGTTCGACCGCCAATGCACCGCCGGTCGTGAAGCGCTTGAGAAGAAAGACTACGCCCGCGCCGTCCAGTGCCTGAGCGTCGCAGCGTCGCTCAAACCCTCTGACAAGGAAGTCCGCGAACTGCTGGAGGAAGCCCGTCAGCTTCGACGCGGCTGATTTCGCTGGCACGGAGCGGCTTTTGCTCTATCCTTCTCATCCGGCACGCGCTGGAGGGGATCGGCCTTTTCTGTGAAACTACTGAACTACCCATATAAGCGCATCATGAACACCGTGCTCGCGAGCACGGACAAACTGCTGTCGCGCGATAAAGTCGCAGCGCGGCCTCTCCGCATCCACCTTGAGGTCAACGACTTCTGTAACCTCAAGTGCCCGCACTGCCCGCGCGAAAACCCCGATATCCCGAAGAACACCGGCCACATCCCCATCGAGGCCATCCGCAATCTGGAACCCTGGTTCCGCTACGCCAACTACGTCGGCCTGGCGGGGAACGGCGAGCCGTTCCTCCATCCCGACATCATGGACATCCTGCGGATCATAATCGACGCAGGCGCAGCGCCGAGCGTGATCAGCAACGCAACGCTGTGGAAGAAATACAACATCGTGGAGGAGATTGCCGGGTTGGGACCGATGCTCCTCATGGTCTCCATCGATGGCGGCACGAAGAAGACATTTGAGAAGTGGCGACTTAAGGCGGACTTCGACGAAGTCCGCGACAACCTCATCAGCCTGCGCAAAGCGCGTGAAGCCAAGGGCGCCGCCCATCCAGTCGTCAACTTCATCAGCTGCCTCATGAAGGACACCATCGGCGAAGTTACTCAGATCGTCGACCTCGCCGCCGAAGCCGGCGCCGCCGTAGTCCTCTTCCAAAACATGTACCCGTACAACAAGCTCATGGAAGAGAATCGCGTGCGAGACATGGCCCAGTGCCGCGATGCCATCGGCAAAGCGCGCCAGCACGCCAAACAATACGGCATGCGCATCGATTGGCTTCCCATGAGCGTCGACGTCGACGAGCGCGGTGCTGAAGGCGGCAGCAACGGCGCCATCACCGCAGCCGACGTCGACCTCGATCACACCCTCGCCAACGGCACCGGCAAACAGCACTATCACTGCGACAACATCTGGCAGCAGATTCACGTCACCGTTGAGGGCCAGATTAAGTACTGTTGCTTCTGGACCGATGGAGCCATCGGCGACCTCACCAAAGACGACTTCGGCGACTTGTGGAACAGCCCTAAATGGCGGCAGCTGCGCTCGGACCTCTCGAACGGAATCAAGCCCGGTCCCTGCCAGAACTGCCACAACCTCGTAGTGCACAACAAGAAGCAGATCATCCGATCTGCGCGCCAGGAACTCCGCGATCTCATCAACCGCTAACGCCCGGTTCGCCGGGAGTCAGAACCCTGATCGGTCCGGTCGCGCAGACGCCTCGCACCGGCGCGGAAATTCTTCCGACACAGCCCTTGACAGGCGCCGGGGTTTGCCCTTTCATCACGCGCTCATTTGGCTGGTGTAGCTCAGTTGGTAGAGCAGCGCATTCGTAATGCGCAGGTCAGCGGTTCAAGTCCGCTCACCAGCTCCATGCTTGAAATAACCAAGACAGCCGCTCCGTTCGGGGCGGCTGTCTTTCTGTTTAGGGGCATCGAATCCTGTCGGGTTGCGTCAAGCGGTGGCGGGGGCGTCGTCGGTTTGTGTTTGGGCGTCGCTCGCGCGCATGCGATGCTCGCCAAAGAAGTCAAACGCGTCGCCCCTCATTTTGTCTGCTTGGTCGAGGCTGCGGAGCAGGTTGAGTTCCAGGCCGTAGCGCTTCCCGTAGGATCTCCAGAGGCTGGCCCGCTGCTCGTCGTCGCCGCTGTGAATGGCTTGGGTGATGCCGCCGTGGAATGCCATCAGGCATGCAGCGCGTAAAATGGCGTAGCTCCGCGATGCGCGGGTCGGTGGCACTCCCGGTAACTTGCGCTCGGCCGCCCGATGCAGCAATCGCAGCAGCTCGTTCACGTCAGCGTTTCTCCAGCTCGAAACGCCTTCAAGCTCCCCGGTGTTCAGGCCCTTGCCGTCGAGGTAGAGCACCTGCGCTCGGGCTACGAGTCTCGCCGCTTTGGACAGCTTTTTTCTCCTCAAGAACGTCTCGAGAGCGTTTCGCGGTTTGGAGCTGGGATCGGACAGTGTGATCCCCATGAGCCGGTGCAGTTCGATGGCTTCCTCGTTGAGGCGCGGCCAATCGGAGCTTTTGAGAATCTCTTCCGCGAATTGGACAAGTTGCTCGCTTTCACCGATCGCCAGCAGTCCGTCCATCTCAATGCACGTCGCGGAGAAGTAGCGCCTTCCTTTCAGCCCGAATGTCTGAACCAGATCGAGGGCGCGCGTGGCATCTCCATATCGCATCGCACTCTCTCCCCGTTTAATCTGGAAGCGCGGAGCGAGGATGATTGGCAGTCCAACGACGAAAACCCCGAGAGGAATGAGCGTTTCCCACGGCTGGTTATCGACGAGCGCAAGACTCACCCAAACGAGAATCGTCAGCGCGCAGAGCCCGATGCTTTCGCGAGGATGGAGGAAGTCGTGAACGGCGCGCTGGAGCACGAAGAAGATGCTCAGCAAAACGATGAGCGTCATCAGGCCGAGGTGCAGCCCCAGAAAGAGACTCACCGCCTCGCCGCTCTTTACAAAAGCAACCAGCAGGTTTAGCGGAATCACTACGGCTAGCACGATGGCGACGAATCTCGACGGATGCAGACCCTTGTTCGGGAAGCTGATTTGCTTCACCAGCCAGGCGATACCCAGCGCCAGCAAACACGCGAAGATCAGATTCGTCAGAAACCCCACGATAAAGTTTCCGTGCAGATTTGAACCTGTCGCAACGTAGAGCAGCCAATTGGACGCCAGCAGCATCGGCGTGGGGCCGATGCCTGCTAACGCGGGGTTGTCTCGATCCGATTCAGGAAAGACCACGATGGATCGGCGGAGGCCAGGCAGGATCCACTCATCATCAACCTCGTCATAGGAAACACGAGTGCGCGTCGCATAGTTGGGATTGTGTACGAGCCAGTTTTTCATGACGTCGTCATAGCCGACGATCAGATAGTAGTGCCCACCTCGCCTGCCTAGCATCTTGAGCCAAAGGACCGGAAAGCCTGCATCGATTAGCCGCTTCCATGTCTCTGGTGTCCCGTTGAATTCGATGGAGTCGAGGCCCTGTTGATTCACGAAGTTGTGAATGACTTGAGGCGGGGTTCCTGCGATTCCGGTGTAGACTTCCTTTGCGATTTCGTCCTGATTCAGTTCGATACCGAAATAGTGCAGGAGCATGCTGAGCGATGTCGGCCCGCAGTAGTTTCCCTTCTGGCGCAGGTAGCTGTCGTTTTCCAGCAGCACAACCTTCGCGTCCGGTTCTCTCTGCCTGAGTGCGAGCAGGAGCGCGTTGGCCTCCCCCGCTGCCCGCGACATCGGGTTCTCTACGAGGAACTTCTCCAACTCGGCGATCGCGTCGTCGTCACGCCCCTGAATATGGAGGACACGCGCGACTTGCAGGGATCGGGAGTCGCGGTAGCTGGTCTGAAGAGTTAACTCGGTCAGCCCTTCGGCGGCAGCCACGGCTTCGTCCCAGCGGAACAGATCAGAGAGAATGTCGATCTCGTCGTTTACGAAGTCGCCGTGATTGGGTGTGATCTTGCGCCACTGGCGAACTAGAGTCAGCGCGTCCTCGGTTTGTCCCAACTGGCGCAGATATGAAATCCGACGCAGTGCCAAGTCTGGATGCCAGGGATACGCTCTGAGCCCTTCCTCGACGACTTCCAACCCCGCTGCGGGGTCGAACCAAAGCTCGCGCTCCATGAAGTCGGCTTTGCGAAGCCACGTTTCGGGCGCGGTGTGGGGAGCGGCGAAAGCGGCCTCTAGTGCGGCTTCGTGCTCTCCCCCGCCGAGGTAGCGGCGAAAGAAATTGAAGGTGTTAATGTAGGAAAGATGGGCGACGCCAACGTCTTCATAGTCGGCGACAAGCACCTTGTACTGGTTCATGACGTCGGCGGGCTTGGTGTCGCGTGACATGCGGCTGACAACGAGCAGCGCGCGCCGGATTTCGAGGTCGTCGCCGCCGCTGATTTTTCGCGCCGTGGTGAGCTCGCTGAACGCGGCGGACAAGTCCCCCAGCAGGAAGGCGGTATAGCCCTGCCCATAGTGCCCCGTGGCCTTGGTATCCTCGTCCCTGAGCAGTGATGAGAACTTCGCGAGAGCCGTGGCGGTGTGCTGAGTCACCTGAGAGACTTCTGTATAAAGCCGGGCTATGTCGAAGGATTGGGGAAACTGCTCGATCCCCTTCTCGGCGAGTTGCCATGCCTCGTCGTATTCGCGCATGAGAAACGCGCGATGGATTCTGCCAGCAATGTCGGCTTCTTCCTGCGACTCGTAGGCACCGAGGTAGTTGTGTACCTCCGCCGCTGCGGCGAGGTGGCACGGCAGCAGAAACCCCGCTGCCAGAATCAGAGTCATCAGGGCGCGCTGCGCGAGCGCGGATGGGAAGGTTTTGTAAGTGTCGATTATTGGCTGCTCTCTGTTTCCTGCGTCGTCAAAGTTTCCACGATTAGCTTGTTCTGTTCCGAGATCGCGGCCATGCGACCTTCGGGAAGAAAGATCGCCTGCTGAAGGACGAGGCCGGTGAATGGCGGCGCATTTTGTGGCCTAAACGCAGGCGTTTCGCCCGAACGGTCGATCCGAAACATCCGCGCTGGCCTCTCCGATTCAACGACCATGAGGTTCCCGGCTGCATCTGTCGTGATCTCTTCCACGATGTTTTCGGGCCCAGATGTGAAATTCTGTCGAGGTATCATTCCGAGTTCCGTGGGGTTGGCCGGGTCTGTGACGTCGTAGACGACGACGCCGCTGCGACGGTCTGCGGCGAATGCGAGCTGTTCGTGGAGGGCCACTGAAACGACGTAGCCACTCATGCGGTGCGACAGGTATGTAGGCCTCATGATCCCCGTGACGTCGAGAATCTGCATGCCCGTGTCTCGATTGTCCGCGACAAAGAGGTGATTGTGCGCGTCGATGGCGAGCTCTCTCGAGAAATCGACGAAAGGAAATCGCCCCCTCAACTGAGGCGGTTGCTCGCTACCCGACCACTCGTAGATGGAAACGCCCGTGCCGCCGGCGGCGACATAGAGTCGTCCCTCGCGATAGAGGATGTCATTGGGCACGTCTTCCGTGGGCCAAGTGGCGATTGTCGAGGGGTCACCTTCTGACAGGTTTACGAACCGAAGCCCTGCGAATCGGTCGCCGAGAAGAATCGTTTCGCTCCCGATTTCCTCGGCGCAGAGTGTCGGCCAGTCGGCTTCGAAGTGGACCTCCGGCTCGCCCTCGCCAAACCGAATGAAGCTCGCGCCCTTCAATGTATGGGAGGCCACAAAAGTATTTGTCGCCTGATGCCAGGCGAGATGTCGGGACCAATGAGGCAATTGCGCTTCCTCGGCCCACGCCGCCGAAAGGAGTGTTCCAGAGAGGAGAAACGCGGTCAGCGCGAGGAGCCAACGGCTGGGCCTGCGGCGCCTTTGCAGTTGACCTTGAAAGGGGCCGGGCGTGACCTTGCGCCCTCCTCCGACGCCTTCGTGTCGGGGGCCTTCCTCTTCCGAAAAGCTAACGTGACTCAGCAAACTCTTACGAAAAAACCTGTTCATATTGCGATCGGCCTTAGCATCATCAATTGGCTGGTTCCAGGACTCGGCTACATTCTCGCCAAGGATACCGCGCGGGGTGTGACGCTATTCGTTATCATCAACGCCGTCTTCGCAATTGGACTTTTGTACGGCGGCTACATCATGGCGCCGACCACACTGCAAGTGCGCGATCCAAACTTTAATCTCGTCGGCCTGCTGACTTGGTTTGTGCAGGCATTTCACGGTGCTGGATGGTTGGGGCTGCAGTGGCTCGAGAGCGTCAGTGCTGGTAACGACGACGCGTACTTTAACCTGAATCATCTCGCACGGCGGACGTACTCCGATATCGGCTCGCTGCACCTGCTGATTGCCGGCGGCGTGAATTACTTCGCCAGCGCGCATTTGTATGATCTGCTGACCGGGCAGGTCGAAGCTCAGGTTGAAGCATCGGCGGCCGAGGAAGCGGAGGGCGCATCGTGATCGGATTCATCTTCATTTGCTCCGCGCTGTACCTGACGTTGGTCGTTTCCTTCGTTTTCGCACTCCTTCAGGAGGGCTACGGAGGAAAGCTGATGCGCTCGACAGTTCGTAAATGGGGTAAATTTTTACTTGGTTTGGTCGCTTTGGGCCTAGTCGTGCAGATTCTTACTGTTCTCAGCTAAGATTTTGGATCGGTAGCGATGTTTTTTTCGCGGTTTTGGTCTTGACCTATGAGTGTTGGGCTGAAAACCTCCCTTCAGCCTCTCAAGGTGATTCCGTACGGAACACCCATCCCACAACCACCCGAAAGGAGGACGCGTAGTGAAAAAACGCGGCTTCACCCTTATCGAGCTGCTGATCGTGGTCGCAATCATTGCGATTCTCGCTGCGATCGCAGTCCCCAACTTCCTTGAAGCACAGACACGCTCCAAGGTATCTCGTGTTAAGTCCGACCAAAGGTCCTTGGCCACTGGTATCGAAACGTACTATGTGGATAACAATGAATACCCGGCCATGACCCACGATCGTTCCCTCACGATGGACGGCCAGTACTACGGCCCGAACTGGACAGCCAGCGGTGACAACACCGTCGGCCGTACCTTCCGTGCTCGTCACGCAACACAGCTCCTGACCATGACGACACCGATCGCCTACCTGACCTCGATCTTCGGCGATCCCTTCGCCGACGCCAAGGGCTCGGGCTTCCGTTACTACACGGACGTTCAGGGCTGGATTCTTGGCTCATGGGGCCCGGACGTTGACCAGGCCGCCGGTGGCGACCTTGGTTGGAACATGGGTTCAATCGACGCCGACGACCAGGACATCGATCTTGAGACAGTTTACTCAAGCGCGATCGCCCAGCCGTCACGTGACCTGATCGCCAGCGATCAGAGCGCAGGCAACAGCCAGAATCAGGCGTTCACATACGACCCGACCAACGGCACGATCTCACCGGGAGACGTTTGGCGCACGAAGCAGTAATCGTTGCCAGACTGACACTGAACCAATCCTGATTGACCGCCTCCCTCGGGAGGCGGTCATTCTTCTTTTATAGAATGCTGAAACGCACCCCCGAACGATCCCCCCAAGAACGCAGAGCAAGGCGCATTCGCGCCGCCTTCCTCACCTGCTTTGCACTGTTCTCGGTCATAATCCTATTCATCGTCGCATGGGTGGGCGTCGCGCTCCAGAAGCGAAACCCGCCACGCACACTTGTCCCGGAAACATCGCCGACTGCGACTGCCTGCTTTCACGTCGATCAGTTGCTGGCGAGCGCCGCACAGGCGAGCTTTGCCGGGAACGAGAGTTCCGCGAATCAACTCATCGAGGAGTTCCGCGTGTCCGGTGCGCCGCTCTCCGATCAAGGTCAGGCCTTCTTCTGGAGCAAAGGCGAGTCACCTCCCGCATGGCTTGTTTACGTCCCCATGGAACGCAGGAATGCGATCTATGTGGAGACGATTCGGCGCAGGCTCAGCTCATCGCAGCTCATCATTGAGATAGGCGCCGAACCCGACGAGACCACGCTCGCATGGTATCAGATCGACGGCACCGGGCTCTACCTTTCCTCCGAATCCGTGCTTCCCGAGTTTTCCTACGCCGACGGCGTCGACGATTGTTCAGCCCAATTCAGGCTCGCATCGAGCCAGTGGCTTCCCGGGTTCGTGCTCGCCCGGCTCCCGGAATCCTTGCAACCGGCCATCGTCGAGGCAGAGAGTCTTGAAATCGAGTGGATCCACCCCGGCGAAGCGGACGCCGAAGGGAAAGTGATCCTGCGAACATTTGATGAAAACGGCAGTGCAGACGAATCGGAACTTCCATGGTTTCATCCGTTTGTTCGCGAGCCGGAACAGGGCTAGATGTCTCAAGGTCTTACAGTTATACGTGTTATCACCTGGATGCCTGTCGGCGGAATCGAGCGTCGGCTTGTGGCCGTCTTGCCAAAGCTGCGGGACATGGGCTGGAAGCCCAGACTCGTCTGTATCCGCGAGGAGGGGCCGCTCGTAGAAGAGCTCCGAGACGCCGGGATCCCCGTTTCGCTGATCCCATTCTCGTCGAGGCTCTCCCCTTCTGGCATCAGGAAGCTGGCCACGAGCTTCAAACAGAACCGCGCCAGCGTGGTTCACTCGCACATGTACAGGTCCAACGTCCCCGCCACTATCGCGGGAAAGCTCGCAGGAACGTCGGCGATCTTCGGCCAGATTCATAACGTCGGCACGTGGGAGAGCAGCCGCCAGCGCGTCGTCGACAGGTTTCTAGCGAAGCGGCGCACCGGCACGATTACCGTCTCGCGGGCCGTCCAGCGCGACGTGATGGAGAACCTCGGACTCTCGGAAGCTCAGACCCCGCTCTTGTACAATGGTGTCGACATGTCAGCTTTCGAGAACGACCCGGGCGCCCGGCGCCATGTCCGCAACGAGCTGGGAATCGCCGACGACCAGCCCCTGTTCCTCGTTCCCGCGCGGATCGTCGCTCAGAAGAACCCGATCGGCGTCCTGAAGGCTTTCTGCAATGCGGCGAAGTCAGCCTCTGGCCCTGCTCCGGTGCTCGCGTTTGCCGGTGACGGAAAGCTGGAAGAGGAGCTACGCGCCGCCGCTGCCGATCATGCCGATGTCCAGATACTCGGCCGACGAAATGATATGAACGCGCTCTACAATGCGGCCGATGCGGTGATCCTCAGCAGCTTCAAGGAGGGCTTCAGCAACGCAGTCGTCGAGGCGCTCGCCTGCGGCAAGCCGGTCATCGCGAGCGACGTCGGCGGAAACGCCGAGGCGATTTCGAAGCCGGAGTTTGGTTGGATTCACGACTCGGGCGACGGCGGAGCGTTGACTGCCCAGATCGGCGAGGCGATGCTGAAAGGCGTCGAGGGTCTCGGTAAAATGGCGACCGGCTGCCGAGCGAGGGCCGAGCTGTTTAGCCTCGACGGGCTTGTCGAGCAGACCCACGAACTCTACTGCAAAGCGCTGGGGATTGAACCATGAGAGACGACGCTTTGCGAACCGACTACCCTTCGACTCCGTCTGAGTACCGTGCCAGCGCGACCGCCTTGCCGCCGGAAACGACCGAGTATCTGCGCGGGCTGTTTTCCTGGAATCTGCTGACGATCCGCCAGAAAGTATTGGCAATCGCCCAGAAGTACCATGTCTTCGACGAGTGGGGGCGCCCCCGATTTTACGTCGTCCGACCGCCTAGGCTGATCGGCAACCTCCTCGCCGGGCTGGCCTCTTTTGCGGTGAACTTGACCTTCCTGATCTTCGCCTTCCGCTTCTTGTTCCAGAGCAACGATTACTTCATGGCCTTCGCCTGTATCTTTGCGGGGGGATGGATCAGCGGACTGATCCGCGCGTTGATGGCTCCCTACCGACACATAGGCGTTTTCACAGATGAAACAGAACAGTTCCGGGTATTGAGTATCACTCAAGACAACAAGTTTGGTTTCTACCGCTGGTACACGATGTTTGATGCGACAGGAAACGTCGTCGCCCGCGCGAGGCGTAGCGTTTTCAAAGCGCTGTGGCGTCGAGAGTGGTACGCACTGTCGGTGAACGGCGAACCGCTTTGCCGCGCCCGCGAAGACTCGCTCCCGCTCGCGATTCTCAGGCGCTACCTCGGGCCGCTGTTCGGGATTCTCCGGGTGAACTTCAACTACGAGCTGCCCGACGGCACGCCCGTCGGCGAGTACAATCGCAAGCTCACACTGACTGACCAATACCTCCTCGATTTGCGCAACGACCCCTACTACCTTGTCGATCGACGGGTCGGTCTCGCCCTCGCGATATTGCTCGATTCCGCCGAAGGCCGATGAGCGGAGCGGCGATTCCTCCACGCATCATCGCCATCACCGATCGCCGCCAGACCGGCGGTGTCGAGGGACTGCTGGCGCGATGTGAAGTGCTCATCAAGTTAGCAGTCCCAGCGATCATGCTCCGCGAGAAAGACCTCGACGGAAAGGCGCTCTTTGATGCTGCTCTCCGGCTGGTGCATCTTGCTCGAGGCTCGGCAACGCGAATCATCATCAACGGCCGCCCGGACCTCGCGCTCGCTTCCCGGGCCCATGGCGTCCACTTTGGCGCAGAGTCGGCTCCCCTACACTCGATCAACAACGTATCTCAGCCGCGCTTTCTCCTTGGGAAGAGTCACCATCCTGGCACAGGCGAGGTTCCGGATTTCGGCGCGGCAGACTACGTTCTGGCTTCGCCGGTCTTCGCTCCGCTGAGCAAATCCTCATCGCTCGCGCCGCTGGGTTTCGACGGGCTGCGCGCGTTCGCGAGAGATTGCCCGAAGCCAGTCATCGCGCTGGGAGGCATCACCGTCTCAAACGCGCGGGCGGTCCTCGACGCGGGAGCCTACGGGGTCGCGGGCATCGGAACGTTCATGAATTCAGACAACGACGCCGAATTGGCCGAGCTGATTCGAGCCATCAGCGACCGCACCTGAGTTTGCACCGTGTTTCCGGGGATTTCATTTGCCCGACACACCGCCGGGAAGTCGAATGCACTCATGACGACGCCTACCGCTCCCGAGCCCAACCGAATCGATTCAATGTTCGCCAAGTGCCGCGACGAAGGTCGTGCCGCACTGATCCTTTATCTCACGAGCGGGTTTCCTTCGGCAGATGT
>JAUIJJ010000079.1 GCA_030431385.1 bacterium
GATCTTTCTCGACTGTGTGAAAGAAGGTGAGAACGCGTTGGTGAGTGATTGCCAGTACCTACAATGTTTTGGCTTGGGTTCAAGTGCAGGGATGACAGCGGGTGAACTTTGGCGTGAGCTGGCGGCGCGGTGTTTTGGTGATTCCATGCCAGAGCCGATTCGTGTGATTTTGCAAGAAGGGACGCTCGCTTCGAGGATTCTCTCGCGGCTGGGAGGTGATTTTGAACGCGACTCACTTGCTAGTGTTTATGGTGAGCTCTCCGAGTGCCTGGCGAAGGGTAGTATGTATCGTGTCTCGGCCGACTAAGTTTATCGTTTCCTGCGAACACGCGGGGAATGTTATACCGGGGAGGTGGGGCTCCTACTTTCGAAAGGCCGGCACGGCGTTGAGGAGTCATCGCGGATGGGACCCTGGCGCGTTCGACGTCGCGGTGTCGCTGTCTCAGGCGATCAACGCGCCGCTCTTTGCGACACACGTTTCGAGATTGCTGATCGACAATAACAGGTCACTCACGAATCCGGCTGTTTGGTCGCAGTACTCGAAGCTGATTCCTGCGGGGGAAAGGGCGGAGATTGTTGATGAATACTATCTCCCCCACCGCGGCGAAATCGAGCGGGCCGTCGCGGCGTCACTTGGTGACAATGATGTTTTTCATCTGGGAGTCCACTCTTTCACGCCGGAGTTAAATGGTGTCGTACGCGACTGCGACTTTTCGCTTCTCTATGATCCAAAGGTTTCATCTGAACGCGAGTTTTGTCGCGATTGGCTTTCGGCCATCAAGGTGCGCAACCCGACGTGGCGGCTGCGTAAGAACTATCCCTATCGCGGTAGCGCGGATGGTTTGACGACGGCGTTGCGGGGCGTTTTTCCAGAAGGTCGCTATTGTGGAATTGAACTTGAATTCAACCACGGGCTACTCGCGAACCGGAAGCAATGGCGGTTGTTGGTTAGCAATGTAATGGAATCGCTTGTTGTCATGATAGACAGTCGATAAATGAAAATCCCCCCGAGCAATGAGATTGTCCGGGGGGATTTTGCGGTGACTTGATGGTTGTGTCAGGTTCTGAATAGGACTTCTTCGCGACGGAACTGCCAGACGCTGTAGCCAATGCAGACGGCTGCCAGGAGTATCGTGGATGCGAAGGTTACGACGTAGTATCCCCAGTTAATGTCGCCCTTTAGGAATTCCTTCGCCAGCAGGCTGACGTTTACGAGCGGCACCATTGCGAGCTTCCAATTCATTTCAATTCCCGGAAGCATGGCTGCGAGTGGTGGCAGGATGATCAGGAACTGCATGGGGGCGATGTAGTTTTGAGCTTCCTTGAATGATCTCGCGAAAATGGAGATGGCGAGGAAGATGCCGGAAATCGCTGCTGCGGGTGGCAGCGCTAGCAGAGTGACGGCAATGACGGTCATCGGATCGAGTTGGATGTTCGCCTGCGCCATGACCGAAGCCGGAATTATGTAGTAGAACGAAATGGCTATCGATGCGACGCCCAGTATCGCGGCGACGAGAGACGCGAGCAGAATGACGAAGAACTTTCCGAGCGCGACTTCGGTCCGCGTCTGCGGGGCGAGGAGAAGCGTCTCAAGTGTGTTGCGTTCCTTTTCACCGGCTCCGAGATCGATTGCAGGATAGAGCGCGCCGAGGAAGGCGTAGACGATGACGAGGTAGGGAAGGAATCCACCGACGGCAGCGAGAATTTCCTGCGACGGGGACGCGAGGTTTGTGTTCCCCTTGAGGTCCATCGGTTCGAGGAAGTCGGGGCTGAGGTCGCGCTTCTTCAAGCGTGAAATGACGACGAGCTTACCGGTTCGATCGAGGACTCGGGAAACGCGAGTTTCGGCTTCTTTGGAGGATGAGAGAGTTGAATCATGCCAGAGGGTGACCGGCATGGTGCGGCTCTCGTTTGTGAGCGATTCGGTCGGGTCCTCCTCGAAGATCAGATAGCCTTGGATCTTTTTCGACTTAATCGCTGCGGCGATGTTGAGGCCGTTCGGTTGACTGATCATTTCCTCTGGTATGCCGTCGGAGACGAAATCGGCTGATGGCGCGTCGATGGAATCTGGAGTTTCGAAATCGACAAACGCGAGGCCGCGCAAGCCGACTGTATAGAAGTCGACGAACAGTTGCATGGTATCGCCATAGTCACCGAGAGACATCCCTGAGGAGTTCTCTGGTGAGCCTTCGGGTAGCTCAATCTCGCTGAGTCGCTCGCGGAGGTCTTCGCCGGAAAGTGCTTCGGTCATATAGTCGCCGACTTCGTTGAGCCATTCTTCGAAGACGACTGGATCGGTATAGATCTCCGGTGAGGGGGCGGGGATTTCTTCGTCCTGCTGGGCGAGTTGGTTGAGGCCGATGTTGAGCGCGGCGCGGAAGATGAAGTCCTGATTGGCTTCCTTGAACCAACGGTGGACGACGCCTCGATAGCGGGCGTGGCTTTGCTCGTCGGCGACAATGGTGATGCGCTCGACGGCTTTCTTCTTCATGATGTTCTCAACGAGGCGCGACCCACCGATCATCAACGCCGGCGTGACCAGCGTGGGGATGAGCAGCATGAACATCAGAGTCTTTCGATCGCGAAGGGTATCGAGAAGTTCCTTCTTGAAAATCGTCCAAGTGTTACCAGTCATTATGCTACCTCCTTGACCATTTGGATAAATGCTTCTTCGAGATCGTCGCCGTGCTTTTCACGAATCTCAGGGACGGTGCCGTTGAAGAAGAGCTGTCCCTTGTGAATGATGGCGACGCGGTCGCAGAGTTTCTCGACTTCTGCCATGATGTGAGTCGAGAGGATGACTGTCTTTTGCTCCTCGCGGCACTTCTTGACGAATTGAATGATGGTCCGACTGGTGAGCACGTCGAGGCCGGATGTCGGTTCGTCGAAGATGATGACGGGGGGCGAGTGGAGCACGGTGCGCGCGATGTTGACTTTTTGCTTCATACCGGTGCTGAGCTTGTCGCATGGCCGGTTGAGGAACTCTGTCATTTCGAAGGTCTCTGCGAGCTCGTCGATGCGCGCGTTGAGCTTGGCTTTTTCCATGCCGAAGAGAGTCCCGAAGTAGCGGAGAACCTCTTTAGGAGTGAGCCGGGCGTAGAGGCCCGAGTTCGCGGCAAGGAAGCCGATGCTGGTGCGCACCCCGGCGGGATCGGTGAGAATGTCATGCCCCATGACTTCGCCGGAGCCGTTTGTGGGCTTGAGTGCCGTGGAGATGATACGGAGACAGGTGGTCTTTCCGGCGCCGTTGGGGCCGAGGAGGCCGAAGACTTCTCCGGGCCTGCACTCAAAGCTGACGCCTTGGAGTGCTACCACCTCGCCTTTCTTTTTTACTTTGTATACTTTGGATAAATCCCGAACAGAAATCAAAGGTCTCGCTCCAAGGAATGGGATTTTGAACAGCGGGAGTGTTCTCCGCTCGGATTGCGCGGGGCAAAACGAAAAGTGTTCGTGGTATAGGTACGCACGAGTAGCGATTCTATTCAGTTTGCTGGCATTTTGTAGAGGTTCGATCGACCTGATTTCTGCTTGTCCGCTTCGGGTCTCGCGACAAAGACTGGTTGGGTCTGATCGTGAGTAGTGTTCCTGAGGAGCAAGGCCCGTGGGTGAGTGGAACGACAAAGTTGAAAAGCTGCTGCGCACCGGGAAGCCTATCGAGGCGCTCGCGGCGACAGAGAAGTGGATCGGCCAATCTGGCGCGTCTCGAGAGACGGCGATCGACGTGGCGAAGTCTGCGGCGTTGGTTTATCGGGACCTGATCGCGGAACCGGTTCATGTCTTCGCTGAGAAAGCCGAGACGGCGCTTCAGGAGCCGGTCGGTGGGACGGTTGCGAAGGCGCTCGGGCGGCTCATCAAGATGTCGGAGCACTGGGAAGACAAGCTCTGGGCCATTCATACCGAGCGGTTGACGCGGGAGATTCGCGATTGGACGCGCCAACGCCACTACGACGCGGCGACATCGAACGTCGCTCGATTGATGGCATTGGTGAGCGAAAAGCAGCGCACCCGGCGCGCGATCTTCATCGGGAACGTTTTAGGGAGCCTCATCAACAATCAGAAGGAAGCGGAGAAACTGATCTCCGTTTTGGTCAAGAACGCGAAGGACTGCTTTCTCGACGCCGATCTCGTGATGAAGATGAACGAGGCACGGGAGAACCGTGCCCACGAGATGATGAAGGCAAACATGGAGACTATCGAGCTGGAGTGGTCGCGGCAGCTCGTTGAGGAAGCCGTAGAGATCAAGAACGCCCTCCCCGCCGAAGGGAAGATGGGCGAGCCGACCGAGGATGAATTGCGCGACGCGGGAGACATTTTCCGCTCGATCATGCGCGTTCCGATCTGGCGCGAAGAGCCGGACCTGTTCCTCGACGGTACGCTGTTGCTCGTCGATTTCGTACCGAAAGAGCAGAGCCAAACCGCGAAGGCGGCTATGGTCGAGGGGCGGACGTACAACACGCTCGGTTTCACCGCCAAGAAAGCGGTCATGCTCAGTTTTCAGGAACTCGGGAAGAATACATTCTTCACGTCGCTCTATCAGGAATGGGCGAAGGCCTACATGGGGACGGATGCGATTCGCCCGATCGTGGAATTCATGGGCGCTATGCGGACGACGGCGTTCAACGACTTCCTCAAGAAGGCGGCGGGCAAGGGCCGGTCGGCTGTAACGCAGGCGCGCGTGGACGACGCCCTCGGGAGCATTGCCGGCGAGGAAGCGATCGAGACGCTGATCTCCGATCTGAAGTCGCTCATGCGCAAGAAGCATCTGGAGCTTTCAGAGCAGCGAAAGGCGGAGGCGATTTTCAGCGCCCTCGGCAAGATCATTCGCTCGCCTCGAACGGCTTCTGATACGCACCGCTATATCCTCGAACAGGTGAAGTCGAACATTCCCGAGAATCTCGGGCGGATGGCGTTGGCGGCGGCGCTGGAGTGCTTCGTGCCGAAGCACTCGGAGCAAAGCGATTCGCAGCGCGAGTGGGCGATTCGGGTTCTGGCGCGCTCGCTGTGGCTCTCGGACCAGACCACGGAGCACCACAAGGGCGGCGAGCGCCAGGATTCAGAACTCGGCTTCCGCCACCGCATCGCGGAGGGGCTGAAAAAGCTCGCGCCGCAGCACCTGAACGTCCTGCACCAAGCGATCGAGCCGCTGTGTGCGCGGTATGGCTCGGCGTACATCGCTGTGGCGGAAGTGCTCGAGAAGACTGGCGACGACGACTCGATTCAGATTTTGGAGCGGATGCTCAATAGCGCACTGATGCACGACGATTCGGAGACGAATGAGTACCAGAAGGAATACTACTGGGACGCGGCGGCCCAAGAGCGGAAGCCGCTGACTAAGGAGAAGGTGATCTCTCCTCTGGTGTATGCCATTGGTGCAATTGGCGGCCACATTGCGGCGGAGGCGCTGAAGCGCTACCGCGATCAGATTTCTTCAGGCAGGGTCGCCGCTCCGACGGGTGAAGTCGCCACGTTCATGGAACAGTTTCTGGGGAAGGACGCCTTTGTTGCCCCCGCGAAGCCGGCGGATGACGGGGATGGCGAGCCTGCCCGCTACAACGAAGCAGAGGCGAAAGCGCTCATCAAGCAGCTGCGCGGAGGGTATCTGCTCTCAGGCAAGAACAAGCGCCGCATGAAGAAAATCGAGGCGCTGACAAAGCTCGCCCAAACGACGCCACTCGAGGCAATGGACGACATTTTCGATCACCTCGCCGACAAGGATATCATGGTTTCCTCGGCGGCGATCACCTGCCTGACCGAGTACGCTGCTTCTGGCCAGAAGAAGACTGTTCGCGACCTGACCATCGACATGATGCTGGAGCGGCTGGACACGCGGGACGCGGCGATGCGCAAGGGAGCGGCGAAGCTGCTCAAGGAAATTGGACCCGGTCGCAAGGATGTGAAGGACAAGCTCGTAGTCTTCGCGAAGACGATCGATAGCGACGACGTGAAGAAGACCCTGGCGGAGACGCTGCGAACGGCGAAGTCAAGCCCGGCGAAGGAAGCGCTTGGCGCGATGGGAGAGCCGGAGTCGCAGGCTGATCTGGCGGTGAATAAGATTGAACTGAAACGCGAATACATGGAAGCCCGACGCGCCTGGATCAGTGGAGGCAAGCGAGGCGACGAGCCGCCAAAACCACCCGGGCTTGAATGAGTTCGGAATCTGCAATTCCCAATAGAAACGTCCGGATTTTTCTAACCCGCCGGGAAGCGCTCGCGCCATCTCCTGCGGTGCGCGCGTTGCTGATGGTGGCGGGCGGAGCCTTGCTGGCTGTGTCGTGGCCGCCGCTGGGACTCGCCGCCGCACCCTTTATCGCCTTCGTACTATTGATGGCAGGTATCGAAGGGACCGATTCTCGTACGGCGTTCATCGGCGGAGCCCTCGCGGGGACAGCAGTCGGTGGCTTGGTCTGCTTCCAATACTCGCTTTCGCCGCTCGACTTTCTGATGACATCGATCATCGAGGCCGCGTTCGTCGGAACTTGGGCCGCGATGTCCTGCATTCCGAAGGCGAGACTGCAACCGCTGCTGGCGACAGTTTGGCCGGGGGCTGTTTGGTGCGGACTCGAATACCTGCGGGCAGAGGTCCTCCCCTACCAGCCGCACGTCCCTCCGATTGGGCTGAGTCAGGACAACTTCATCGGACAGTTTCTGGCGCCGCTCGTGGGGGCGTACGGGATTGGGCTGATCATTGTCTGCTGGGCGGGGTTGGTGATGGTGCTCAGCTTTCGTCTGCGGCGCGGCCGTGAATCCTTCATCGCTCTGGCGGGGATCGCGGTGCTGCTCGTTCTGACTCTGGTGCCACCGCGAAAGTTCAAGCACTGGCCGGTGCGGTCGCTTCAAACTCACGAAGCGGTGCTGGTGCAGCCCGGCTCAAACGATCCGAGCCACCCGGCGAAGATGACGAACGCATCCCTGAAGGACGAACCGAAGCCGCTGCTCATTGTGTGGCCGTTGCGCTCCTACGCCATCGACCCGATCGACGAAATGGCGGGTCCGGTGGCGGCGGAATTGATCGGTGCGGCCGGTAAAGCGGAGGGCGCGCTGATCCTCGGCGCGCCGATGACTTGGCGCGATCGGCAACGGGAGGTGACCCTGCCAACAGTGCATGTGCTCAACCCGAGGGGCTTTCGAATCACTGCCGCGCCGCTGCTAACGGGAAACATTTTCCTGAGTGAGGATCACGCGCGCCGGAAACCGCCGGTGACATCGATGAGCGCGAGCGGGCCGGAGCCGGTACGGGTCGCGTCGCTGACGGGGCGCTCGGAATGGATACAGGGCGTCAGCCGACGCGCAGTGGCGGAGGGGGCGCAAATTCTCGCGTATAGCCTAGATGGCGACTCTGACGATCCGGATGGGCTTCGCGAGCTGCATTTGCGTCAGCTCCTTATGCGGGCCATGGAAGTCCAGCGCCCGCTCGTCGCGACGTCTTGGTCTGGACCGACGGTTGCGTGTGATCCCTTTGGCGGTGTCACGGAACTTGCGCCGTACGGGGAGGCGAGCGTGACGCGCGCGGAGATTCCGCCGCTGCCTGCGTTCAAGAGCATGTTTGTAATTTTCGGCTGGATGATCGGTCCAGCGGCGCTCATGGGATTCATCGTGGGGAGCGTCCTCCTGTTGAGTCCGAAGCGGCGGTGGGGCAACGCTCGAGTCGAGCCCGACGAGGAAGAACTTTTAGAAGACTGAGTAGCGAGAGATTATGGCAGCATCCGACAAGAAACCGATGGGCGCGAATTATTGGAAGGCGGTTGCGGGGTATGTGCCGCAGGAGCTGCGCGTCGAAGTGCGTGAAACGCTTGCGTGCCCGGATGACGATGCGCCGCTGGACTTTCACAAAAGGGAGGATTCGTTTTCCTGTCCGGCGTGCGGGCGTGTGTTCAAGGAGCGCGACGGGATTCTCTCTGCGCTGCCTAGCAATGACCGCTATCAGCTGACTGAGGAACAACGACGTGAGCTTGGCGCGGAACGGGCGGAGGAGGATTCGTTCATCGCCAACCCGGAGGAACATTTCGGTGCGCTGTGGGAAAAGGTGCTCGAACAACTCGGCGACCTCGACGGAAAGTTGGTGGTCGATCTGGCGTGTGGGACTGGTTGGTCGCTGCCTATCTTTGCACAACGCGGCGCGATCGTGATGGGCGTGGACGCGGTGACCGGAAAGGGCGGGCTCGCCGATGCGCTGAAGCTGCGCGAAGAAACCGGCTGCGAGTTTGACCTCTTCGAGGTCGATGCAGCGCGGCTTCCGTTTCTGACGGAGAGCATCGACGTCGTGTTCATTTCGCGGACGCTACACACGATGAAAAAACCGGAACGTACGATGATCGAGGTGGGACGTATCCTGAAGCCCGATGGTTTGGTCGTTGTGATCGGCGAACCAATCGGCGGAACCGGCACGGCGATGGTCAGCATGGACCCGAGAAAGAGCGGCGGACAGCTGACGCAGCGGCACTATGAACTGATTTTCCGCGAGGGTGGGCTCCGCATCGAAACAGTTTTCGAGAACATTGCGCAGGACGCGCCGGGTGTGCTTGGGCGGCTCAAAAAGTCGCTGCGCCAGGTGCCCCCCACGGAGCCGAGGCTCTTTGTGGGGCGTCCTATCCGGCAGCGTCGGCTTCCCGAAATTCGACTACCTTGGCAGAGGAGATACCCCGATGAGTGAACAGGCTGAAGTCTCAATGGCGGACGTTCCTGATGGCGGGTCGGCACGCGTGAAAGTTGGCGACCATGAGGTTGCGATCTTTCGTCGCGGCGAAAAGTTCTACGCGATCACGGCGGACTGTCCGCATCGCGGCGGCCCGTTGGACGAAGGGTCGGTGCTTGACGATGGTATCACGGTGAGCTGCCCTTGGCACGGTTGGGAATTCGACATGAGCACTGGCAAATCGAGTACGCATCCCGGCGAGGTACGCTGCTATCGCGTGGCGCTTCGCGGCGACGTGATCGTTGTCGAGGCGTAATGTTTAAGTCCTTCTTCGACAGATTTCGCAGGAACGACTCCGCCGCGACGGGGCTCGAAGTTTCCATCGAGGCGGCAGCGGATCGGTTCCGTGGTTGGTTGGGGGACGAAGGTGGAATTGCGCTCGCGCGCGCGGATGAAAAACTGAATCAGCTCCATGAATTGAAGGGGGATCCCGGCGAAGCGGTGGCGGGCGACGGGGCGGCATTTTTGGGCGAAGCTTTGCGCGAAGCTCACAGCGGCGAGTGGGTCGAGGACTCGGTTTATGGCCTGGTGGTCGCTGGTGTGGGCGGGATCGGGCACGGCAAGTTTCTCCCTCTCAATGTCATTGAACACAAGCTGCGGGTGGGGCCGGGTTGGTCGTTAGAGAAGCTGTTCGAGTCGATTCCCGCGCGTCTCGATGCGGAGCGAAAGCTGCCGATCCCGGTGATGCAGGACCCGGCGGAGATCGCAGCTCGGCTTCGAGGCATGGATGCTGGACAATGCGCGCAAACTGCTGCGGAGTATTCCGAACGCTTTCGCCAGTTTTGGAGAGCGCGCTTTCCCGTGGAGCTTCCGCTGTCGCTCACGGGCGTCCGTGAGGTGGACGGGTTTCTACGGAGCCATTACTATCTCAATTTTCTGGGAGACGTGCAGCTGATCGAGGCGGGTTTTTTCCTCGGCGAGGTCGCCCGAGGATTGTTCGAGGGTGAGTGGAAATTCAGTGAGTCGAAAGCCGCTGAGGACGCGGCGCTTGTTTGGCTGGAAATCGAGTATTTCCCGATTGGGCGCATCTACAAGATGATGACGGAGCAGCCGACGGGCGAACCGCTCGACGAGTACATTCGATTGGTGCCGAGTGCGCGCAAGGAAATGCGCGAAACGAATGCGTGAATCAGGCGAGCTTGAGAAGCAACATTGTCGAGTCGGACTTGTCGAGCCAGTCGGGTAGTTTTCCGAGCGCATCGCTTTCACCTGCCAACAACATCGGGCCGCAGAATAGTATCTCACTCTTCGGCTGAGTTGGGAGCCAGTCGCGCACGGCCGCGTTGGCAACTTTGTTCCCCATACCCGCGAAGGCGACGTAAATCCCGGGCACCAATGCAGGTAGCAGGTCATTGAAGAGGTGCGCGAGGTGTGGGGGGCGCGTTGATAGCTGGTCGAGATGGGCGATCACCATTTCGCCAGCGATCATGATCTCGAAGTCCGATGGTGGGACGTCGGTGAGCGGGTCGTCGAGGTGGGCGTCGTAGAGGTCGACGAAGTCTGGCGTGAGCTCTTCTTCGACGATAATGAACTCTGCGGGAAGGTTCTTAAGCTTGATGGCATTGCGTATCAGGAAAGAACTCGCGCCGCTGCCGATCTCCATGATCCGCGACGGCTCGTGTTCCGTCACGAGGCCGTGAAGGACTGCGGCATCGAGTTGCGAAAAGTTGCGCGGTGCGGCTGCAAAGCGTGGGTTCAGCAGCGCGGTTTTGAGCTGATCGCCGGCGTGTTTAGCGAGAACATCTTTGGCGAAGCGATCTTGCGACGGGGCGGTCAAGTCGATGCCATCGACGGCCCACACCTCATCCAATCCGCATTCGGGAAGTTGAGGGGTGTTCGGGTTCGCAGGAGCGTTGGCGGGTTGCTCGCGGGGGTCGTCGCCTTTGCTTAACAGTGATTTCAAGAACCTGATCATTAGTTGCTCACCGACTGGCCGGATAGTTCCTGAAGCTCCGCCCAAAGCCTGCGAAGCGATTCATCGGCCTGGGCGCGTTGGCGTCTGATTTCGTCGATTTCGCCGTAGATTTCATCGCCGAGCCGGTCGACCGCTGCGAGCGTTCGCGCGGGGGCGGGATTGCCGATTTGGTCGCGCTTTTCCAACAGGGCGCTGAAGTCTTCGAGGCTGGCCCACTCCGGCGCGGACAGATCATCGACGCCGGCACTGCGGAGCGCTTTGTTCATGGCCTCGCGAGTCAGGCTGCCTTCGCGCTCGGCTTCCTGAACAGCTGCGCCGAGGACCTTGTAGGCGCTGCGGAATGGGAGATTACGCGAGTGGGCGATGTGGTCTGCGATATCGGTCGCGGTCAAGAAACCTTGGTCGCAGGCGGCCTTCATCGCGGCGCCATCGACCTCCAGTTCCGCGATCACTTCGGCGAAGAGTTCCGGGCCGCCGTCGGCGTTGTCGGCGGCGTCGAAGACTTGGTACTTCGCCCATTGCGAGTCGCGATTGTAGCCGGAAGGCGTGCCGGTGATTTGCGTCATTAGCGATTGAAGATAGGCGGAGGCGGCGGCTGCGCGCGCGCGTGTGACCTCGGCAAAATCGGGGTTTCGTTTCTGGGGCATGATGCTGCTGCCGGTGGTGTGGCGCTCGGCGAGGCGCAGCCACTGGCGGGGCGGGGTGGATAGGAGGATGATGTCCTGCCCGATGCTGCTGAGGTGGGAAAGCATCTGGGCGAGGGCGTGGGCGTAGTCTGCTTCCAACTCGCCACGCGACTGAATGCCGTCTGCGCCGGAGGTGGTGGGTTCGCGGAACCCGAGGAGCTTTGCGGTGTGGCGTCGGTCGATGGGCCACCCGGTGCCAAAGGATGCGGCAGCGCCGAGGGGGCAGACGGCTAGCTCGTTGAGGATCGCGCTGAGGCGGCGTACGTGGCGCAGCACGCGCGGGAGCCAGCTCATTGTCCAGTGTCCCCAGCTCGTGACCATGGCGGGTTGCATGTGAGTGAAGCCCGGGCAAACGGTGTT
>JAUIJJ010000080.1 GCA_030431385.1 bacterium
GACTACCGCGCCGAATTGCTCCCCCGAGACAAAGTCACCGCAGTCGATGAACTCGTCGCAACCTACGGCAACGTCGCCATGGCCGGTGATGGCATCAACGACGCCCCCGCCATGGCCGCCTCCACAGTCGCCATCGCTATGGGAGCCGCCGGCACCGACGCCGCCATCGAGACCGCCGACATCGCCCTCATGACCGACGACCTATCGCGACTCCCCTGGCTGGTCGCCCACTCCCGCCGAACCCTCAGCATTATATACCAAAACGTCACCATCGCCCTCGGCCTCAAACTCATCTTCCTCGTCATGGTCATCGCAGGACAAGCCACCCTCTGGATGGCAATCGTCGCCGACATCGGAGCCACACTCATAGTAATAGCGAATGCTCTGAGGTTGCTCCGGGTGAAACGAATTCCCAGCGAATCAAACAACTAATCATCAAAGCAAACATTACCCAGAGAGGCCACACTGAGATCGCCGGCGGCCCGCCGGCGCGTTAAACAGCCCCCGAAAAATACAAACTATTCACAAAACAATTCCCACATCGACTCCCACAACCCACACACTAAACGCCGCCAGAGGCTACACAATCGAAGCCCGGAATTCATTCCGGAGCGAACACCACAAAGAAAGGGGGCAGGATCAGACGGGCCACGAACGACTCCCCAAACCGCGTGGAAGAAAACGAGGAAGCGGAGATACGCGGAACAAGCACGAGCTTCCCAGTCAGTTGGATCTGGGGATTGGGGAATAGGGTCTCCTGTCCCCGTTTCTTATAGGGTGGTTGGCACCGCCTGTGGTAGGATCATCAGGCGCTGCTATTGCCACCCTCTACCGTCTTGGACTCCTGTATGGCCTTCAAAGTTCGCCCTCCGCTATCCTTCCACTCCGTGCGTCCATTCGCTGACATCCCAAGAATGACTCCAGCCGAGTATGAGGGAGAGCTAAATGAGTAGTCTTGAGTGAAGACCCAGTTGGCTCCCGCTTGTTGAACGACTCCTTGCTCAATCAGGTCTCGCCTGAGACGCTTCATGAATCCGTGCATCGACTTCGTCTCAGTCGAGATCATCTCTGATCCCTTGAATACCACAAATCCTTCAGGTTTCTCCTGTCCATGCGCCTGAATTCCTTTGGCCTTGATGTATAGCATGAAATCTTTTCGCCCCTGCCGACTAGGTTTTTCAAAGACGGGAAGTCCGAGTAGGGGAAAGATCGAGTGCATGTCTGAAAGAAAACTCTCCACATCCGCCAACTCTGCCTCCGCAAGGCTTGGCGAGTTAGATCCAACCTCATTGTCGAGCTTGGATCGTTTCGCCTCTCTAGCCAAGGTGATCAACCGCGATTCCAAGTGCTGCACGTGGGCTTTGTTGAGCGTCTGGTCTTTCGATGTAAAGAAGATGACTCTGGTCCAGAAGTCCTTTCTTGCATAATGGGAATCGAGACGAGGTCGGATCGGATCGCCTTCGCCAATGTATATAGTGGGCAACTCGCCATCTTCGGAGGGCCCTTCCAAAACATATACACCGGGGTGCTGGAATTCATCTCGGTTCTTCGATTCTGTATAGATAGTGCGGGGGCAAACGACTCCCCTGCCGGTCCAATTGGACTTCTCGACAATTCGAAGCCCTTCCGGAATTCCTCCCGGTAGAAACATCTTTATCGAAAATGCTCTTGGTGCCTTTGACATTTATCGATCCCCAAGTAGAATAGTATCCTCAGCTAACGGGAGCAAGAGCTGCGGATCAATTCCATTATCAAGCCTGAATAGAATCGCAGATCTGCGAACGCCGGCGAGCCGCCGGCGCTCCCAGACGGCGTCCCTCGTTCACTGCTTTTCTAGGTTAGAGCAGTTCTCGATCACCCCAGCTCCCCCTTTTCCATTGCAGGTCATAGCAACCTCTTTCCATTTTGCTGACTCCTTACCTCACTGCCCCCGAGGCTTTTTGTGTCCGCTAGTTTACTGTCCCCGTTTGTCGATGCCTCCGCCCTTCTCATGCCGAATCCGGCGGCGAGGAGTTATGGGTGCGCGATGGTGGATGTTGACCGCGACGGGCTGCCGGAGATTTTCGTCGCGAACGCGGGCGCGCCCAATTTCCTCTACAAATGGGACGGCAACCGGCTCGTGGATATCGCCCCGCCAATCATCCAGGACGCGATGACGAGCGCCATCGGCGTCGCAGCGGGCGACTTCACCGGCAACGGCTGGCCGGACCTCTACGTCCTCAATACTTCTGCATTTTTGGGCGACGACACCGATCCCGACCGACTGCTCATCAACGAAGGGCGCATGGCGTTTCGTGACGTGATGGCGGACAATCCCTCGAGGAACCTCGGCGCGGGCCGCTCGGTGGCGTGGCTCGATCTGTACGGCGACGGGCAGTTGGGAGTCTACGTGTGCAACTACGGCGTGCCGTCGAGTCTCTACGTGCGTCTCAAGAACGGCGACGTGGTAGACCTCGCGCCGGAGCTTGGCATCGATCAGGTGACCGGTGGGCGTTCTGTTATATGCGGCGACTTTCTCGGCAGCGGTCGCATGGACATTTTCACCGCGAACGAGAACGACGCGAACAGGTATTTTCGCAACGATGGGGAAGGCAAGTTCTCAGAGATCGCCGAAGCGCTCGGGCTGACCGACGGCGAGAGCCACGCGCGCGGCCTCGTGGCGCTGGACTTCAACCGAGACGGCCGGATTGACCTCGCGTGGGGCAATTGGGAGGGGGCGCACCGCCTCATGCGTCAGGACGACAAGGGCCGTTTCCGGGACGTCGCCGGCGAGGACTTCGCCCGCCCCTCGCGCGTCCGAACGGTGATCGCCTTCGACTACGACAACGACGGTTGGGAGGACATCTTCTTCAACAACCTCGGCGAGGCGAATCGACTCCCGGGGCCGCTCCTCCTAGCCGAGGGACTAGGAACCGGTGCAACCGTCGGCGACATCAACGGCGATGGGTTCCTCGATGTCTTCGTCTCCCACGGCGAACCCCACGAGCAACGAAACGCGCTACTCCTCAACTCCCCCAACGAAAACAAGTGGCTTCGTGTGTGCCCGCTCACGCCATCGGGTGCCCCCGCCATCGGCGCGAAAGTCACCGTCGTTCCTGAAAATGACGACCGGCCAATCACACGGATCATCGACGGCGGAAGCGGGTATCTGTGTCAGATGGAACAGATCGCCCACGCAGGCCTTGGCAAAGCCAAAGGCGCCAAGCTCGTAGAAGTCCGTTTCACCACCGGACAGGTCTGGCGGAAAGAAAACGTCCCCTCAGGGCACAGCATTTACGTCAATCCAAGCGACAGCGGCTTCGCAGTCAATGTGGTGAAGGAAGAGTAACCTACCGCCTGGTATCGATCGTCAGGTGGTGGTAGACCATCAGGTGCAGAAGCGCTTCCAGGAGCTTGTAGCCTTCCTCCGGATGCTTCTTTAGATACCCGTCGAGGCTCTTCTCGGGAAACTGCGTAATCTCGCAATCCGACGAGGCGACGAAGCTGGCGGGCGACGGCGCATCGGCGAAGAAGGCGAGTTGCCCGAAGACGTTCGGCGCGGCCAATTCGGCGACATCGTTAGCCTTGATCGTTCCCTCTTTGAGGAAGAAGAACCCATCGGCTCGGCTCCCTTTGCCGATAATCTCCGTACCGCTTTTGTACGATGACTTGCGAAAAAGTCCCGCGAGCAAACCGGAAGGAAGAGCGCTCTCCACGGTCTTCACCCATGAGGCAGGATCCAGCGGATAGTCCGGGTGGCGCCGAATGACCAGGCTGTTTAGCCGATTCGTGACGGAGAGAATCTGCATGATCTGGTCGGCGAGCATCTTGAGCACGTTTCGCATGAAGGTGACGGCGGGCTCGGGACCGAAGCTCGCCTTCAACTTCGATGCGGAGTCCTTGTTAAACTCGACAATCACGGCGTCGCTCTCGACCGTTGCCGTCGCAGCCCGTGGGGCGCCCCCCGGGATCAACGCAGCGACTCCAAACAACTTCCCGGAACCGAGCAGCCCCAAATCCAGCTCGCTACCATCGGACATCGCTCCCTTCACGGAGACCGTTCCGGAGACGACGGCAAACAAGTTGTCCGCCGGGTCGCCGGGTCGATAAAGCACCGTCCCCGCAGGAAGTCTTCTTTCTTCCTTACCGAAAGTTAGAAGTCCGCGATGTTCCGGTTTTAGTCCGTCCAACAATCTCACAATCAGCCTCCTCAATTCCGTCCAGCGTCGTTTTGCACGCGTTGTTTCTCCCAGCCCGTTCAGGGCGGCGCAATCATGCAGTTGCCGCCGCCCGTACCGGTTGACGAATCTCCTAGCCGACAGAATACTCTGCGCCATTCCTCCCTGATGATTGTTGAATAATGCCCGCTCCCGCTGCTGCCACGCTCTCCCAATGGAGAGTCCCTGAGTTCGATCTCACCACGGCTCAGATGCTCGCCACCGAACACTCGCTCCACCCCGTCGTCGCTCGAATTCTGAGCGCGCGCGGTTGGGCTCCGGGCGACGACCGCCTCGGGCTGTTCCTCAATCCGAGTCTTAAAGATCTCCGCCCGCCCGATGATCTGTCGGGTATGGATAGCGTCGTTGAGCGTATTCTCCGCGCCCGTCGCGACGGCGAACACGTGTGCGTCTACGGCGACTACGACGTCGACGGAGTCAGCTCCACCGCGATCATGGTTTCCGTGTTGAGGTTCCTCGGCATGACCCCCTCATACATCATCCCCAATCGCTTCAGCGATGGCTACGGGATGACCGTTGAACGAGTCGACGAAATCGCCCAGTCCGGCGCGAAGCTCATCGTCACCGTCGACAACGGCGTCACCGCCATCGATCCGATTTGCCGGGCCAACGAACTCGGCGTCGACGTCGTCATCACCGACCACCACCTCGCCGGTGACACGCTCCCAGATTCCGCCGCGATGGTGAATCCAAACTGCGGCGAGCCATACGAATTTGGAAGGCTCTGTGGAGCCGGTGTAGCGTTCAAAGTCGCCCACGGCTTGCTCAAAGGCGCCGACGTTTCCACAGAGGATTCGCGCGCGTTCCTTTTTCGCCAGCTCGACCTCGCGGCCCTCGGCACGATCGCCGACGTCGTGCCCCTCGAAGGCGAAAACCGCATCTTCGCCAGTCACGGGATGCGCCGGATTGTCGAATCGGATCGGCCTGGCCTCCAGGCGCTGATCGAGGTCGCCAGGCTCGGCGGCCGCTCGCCCAACACAGACTTCGTCGGCTTCGGCCTCGGCCCTCGCCTCAACGCCGCAGGCCGCACCGGCGACGCCGATGCAGCGCTCGATTTGCTGCTGTGCGAAGACCCGTCCGAAGCGCGCGAGCTTGCTGAAAAGCTTGAGCACCTCAACCAGCATCGCCGGACGCTCGAGAATCAGATTCTCAAGTCCTGCGAGAACGCCGCAGAAGAATCCATCGCCGCCGGACACGAGCATCTGCTCGTCGTCGCCGGCCAAGATTGGCACCTCGGTGTTGTGGGGATTGTCGCATCGCGCTTGGTCGATCGATTCGGGCTTCCTTCGATTGTGCTCAGCGTCGATAACGAAACCGCCCGGGGCAGCGCACGCTCGATTCCCGGCTTCGACATCCGCGCCGCGCTGCAAGCATGCGACGAGCGACTGATCACCTACGGCGGCCACTCCGCCGCCGCCGGGTTGTCGATCTCCAGCACCCATCTCGACGAATTCCGCGGAGCTATCAACAGTCACGCCAGCCCGCTCATGGCCGACCTCGACCGCACCGCGATCATCACCGTCGACGCCGACGTCGAGGGCAGCGAAATCGACTGGAACCTCCACCGCAACCTCGAACGTCTTGAACCGTTCGGCGAAGGCAACCCGAAGCCCTCGCTGCGGCTTCGCGGGGCGCGCCCCGTCGGCGAGCACCGCGTGCTCAAGGAACGCCACCTCAAGGGCGCCATCTCCACCGGCGGCAAAACTTTCAACTACATCGGCTTCGGCCTCGCCCACCTCAAGAGCGTCTTCGACGGCGGGCCAGTCGATCTGCTCTTCCGCACCAGCGAGAACCATTTCCGAGGAAAAACCACTCTCGAGTTCGAGCTCATCGACGCAAAGCCCGCGAGCTAATACCCGCGCCCCACAACCCGTTAGCGAATCGCGACGACCTTGACGGCTCCCGCCAATTCGCCCATGATGAGCGCGTGAAACCTACTCACCCAAAAGGCGTCCGCCACGAGACTCTGAAGACGCTGCTGATCTGCGCTCTATTGCTCGTAGCGGGCGTCACCGCCGCACAAGCTCCCGCATTCCCCGACGCAATCTACGTTGACCGAAAAGCCTTCACCGACCGAGCCGTGATCGTCACCAGCGGCCGCTTCGAACTCCCCGGAGTCCTTTCCACTCCCGCTTCCCCGCGCCGAGCGCCCGCCGTCGTGATCATCGGCGACGGGACACCCCGGGACATGAACGGCGCAGTGGGAGCAAATCGCCCGTGGCAGGACCTCGCTCACGGCCTCGCATCAAACGGAATTGCGGTGCTCCGATACACTCCCCGTCCGCTCGTCTACCCGCGCGAGTTTGTGGAGACCTGGACCATCGAAGAGGAGCTCCTACAGGACGCCGAAGCCGCCGTCAAAACCCTGGCCCGTCAGGACGGCATCGACCCCCACCGCGTCTACGTGCTCGCCCTCGGCCGCGCTGCATGGGCCGCGCCGATTCTAGCCCAACGGCTCAAACCCATTCACGGATTCGCGCTGCTCAACGCCCCGGCAAAGTTCAATCCTCAACGGCAGTACAAAGAGTTAGTCCGCCTGACCGAAGCCGGCGAAGGCGAGGACCCCGCCCGCCTCCACGTCAGAGAGCCCGAACCACGGATGCTCGCCAAGCGCGCATTCCCAAGAGCCGAACGCGTCCTCGGCCATCCCGCCGGATGGTGGTATCATCTCGCCGACCTCGACCCCACGGATAGGATTCTTGACTCCAAAGCCCGCTTCTTCGTCGCCTACGGTGCACTGGATTACACCATCATCCCTCACGACCGCGAAACATGGGAGCAGTTTCTCAAGCAGACCAACCGTCGCGGCGTCCGCACATACGCGGGGGCGGATCATCTGTTCCTCCAGCGAATGCAGAAGGAGGCAGTCCTACCCCGCGGGTTAGAGAAACCGGGGCACGTCAGTGGAGAATTGATCGACGAATTGGTCGAGTTCCTGAGCGAGTAAGCGCAGCCCGCCCACTATGGCGAGTGGGTGCATCCGGGCAATCCGTCGAGCTTTTGTCTAGTTCTCGTCCCGGAGGCGTACTCGCGATGCTCGCAACAGACTGCGGGCACACCTCCGGTGCCCACACGGCCCAGCTGATCAGCACCACTCACCATCCCTCGAATTCGAGAGATGCACCCCGGCGAGCGTTCTCCCGCTTTTCCCGTTTGACGACCGCTCCGCCTGTTCACAGACTGGAACACCGTACTGTAAAGGAATTGCAACGGATGAGCAGCAACGATCAGCTCCTAGAGCGTATTACCTCCATGGTCTCCCAAGTCCTTTCTGAGAAGGGCATGATGCCTGGCAAGCCTGCGGGCAGCGGCACCGCGTGCTCCCTACCTCACGGAATGGCAGCCGCCGGGCCTGCGAACGGAACCAGCAGCGATCCCCTCGTCAGCGCTGGCGCCGCACGAGTCGGCCACGCCGCCGCAGGCGCAGCGCCGCCCGATTCCAAGTGCGCAACCATGGGCCAATACATCGACCACACGCTGCTCAAGCCAACCTCTACCGATGCAGACGTCATCGAAATTTGTAGCCAGGCGCGCGAATACAGCTTCGCCTCCGTTTGCATTAATCCGAGCTACGTCCCTCTCGCGGCCCGCGAACTCGCCGGGACAAATGTGAAGGTCTGCACTGTAATCGGATTCCCCCTCGGCAGCACCTCCACGGAAACAAAAGCTTTCGAAACCCGCGACTGCGTTGCCAAGGGTGCCCACGAGATCGACATGGTCATCAATATCGGCAAGCTCAAGGCCGGCGACTTCCAATACGTTTGCGACGATATCCGTGCCGTGGTTCACGCTTCTCAGGGGCGTCTCGTGAAAGTCATCATCGAAACGTCCATGCTAACCGACGACGAAAAGGTCTCCGCCTGTATCCTCAGCAAGGCCGCAGGCGCCAGCTACGTCAAAACCAGCACAGGCTTTGGCGGCGGCGGCGCGGAACCGGAAGACGTTGCCCTCATGCGGCGTACCGTCGGCGAGGCCCTCGGCGTGAAGGCGAGTGGTGGCATTCGCGATTGCTCCGACGCCGACGCCATGATCGCCGCCGGTGCAACCCGGCTCGGCGCAAGCGCGTCCGTTGCGATTGTATCAGGGAAAAAGGGAACCAGCAGCTACTAGCCGCCGCCCCCTGCTCACCAACCTTTTACTGAAAGACTTCGCTCCGGACTGATTGGCTGCGGTACCGGCGCGAACTTGGTATTGCGCGGCAGCGACGCGGCGAAGACTATTCCGCCGCTGCTAGCAGCAAACCTGAAGGAGCCCGCTCTTTTGTCATCGAAGAAGAATACTGATCGCCGGACGTCCCGGGAGGCGGCGTTTAACGTCCTCTTTAGCCAGCACTTTACCGAGCTGCCGCTCCCGACTGTCGTCGCCTCCGTCGAGGCCACCGAATCCGTCGAAGCGCTGAAGCAAGTCCGCGAAGACCTTGCCGCAGTCATCCACGCCTCCGAAGCCGCGATCAAGTCCATCGAGAAATCCCTCGAAGCGATTCGAGTCGCCGCAAACGACGAGAAAGCCCGCGCCAAGCCCACAGGCGCCGGGTTGCTTCAGGACCGCCGTTGGGTCGTCGAGGCCCGCTCGAAGGCAGAAGAGAGCATTCGCAACGCCGGAGTCGTCCTCAGGCGCACCAGCAAGCTGTTCGACGGAGACAGCTTCGCGTCCCGCCTCCTACAAACCTTCGAACAAAACACCGAAAAAATTGACCAAATCCTTCAGAAGTCGCTCAAGGGCTGGACCCACGACAGGCTCACCGCCGCCGATGGCTCAGTGCTGCGCCTGGGGCTCACCGAACTCCTTTTCTTCGAGGACGTTCCCCCGAAAGTAGTCGTGAACGAGTACATCGAACTCGCCCGAGCCTACGGAGGCGACGACGCTCACAAGCTCGTCAACGCGGTCTTGGATCGAGTCCACAAAGAGAACCCACGCGAGGGAGAAGCGGCCCGGTGAGCAGGCTGATACTGCCAATCCTGATCCTGCTCCTGGCACTCGGTTGCGCTCGCAAGATCGAGCGCGGCGTCGTCTCCGGGGAAGCGCGGATTTCCGTCGGCGACGAGGTCGTATCCGACAGCCCGCAGCAGCGAACCCTCCCCTGGGCCGATATGAACATCGAATCCTCGGCGCGGTTCTCCGTGGCCGGACCTCCCAGCGAAGGCCAAATGAACCTCTCCCGTGGAACGCGCATGGCGCTGGCCAAGCTCGACGCTCGCGAAGCCGCTATCGCCGATGTCTCGCGCCAGCTCGCCTCTCTTCCCGCAGCAGAAGCGCCTCCCGGCGAAACCGGGCGGCTCACCCTCCTCCAGTTTTCCGAACGCCGCCCCGCTTTGAACTTCGCCATGCGCGGCGAGCTCGAAAGCGCCCTCGAAGAGGAGATTCGTCAGGCGTCGCCCGACGAAGGCGCGATGGTCATCAAGCTTTCCCTCCGCCCGCTTGCCGAAACTCTGCTTCTTCACGGCGGCGGGTTCAGACAGGAAAATGCTATCGTCCAAGACGCCGGCCCGCGTGCTCGTGCCAGCGCTCAAGCGCTGCGCCTCGCCCGCGAAGATCTGCTCAAAAAGCTCATGGAACGAAACATCGAACGCGACCTCACCTTTGAAGAGTGGCTTCAGGAAAACCCTGCTAATCGCCAGTTGCTCGTCAAATCGCTCGAAAACATTCGCGTCATTCAAAGCGAGTTGGTCACCAGGGCCTCCGACGACAGCCAGTGGGTGACGGAACTCGAGTACGATCCCGCGCCGCTTCAGAGTGAGATCCTCGCTAATCGCGCGCGCGGCGACGAAATCCGTCGTAGCAACGAGCAAGTCGAGAACCCGAACAGGATAAACCAAAAGCGCACGGAGAACTGATACAGCCCTCACGAGCTGAGTAAGAGTTCCTCGCCCGTTGCGAAGGTCTTCATTACAATGACAACCAAGGCACCGCTCGTACTCGCTTCCGGATCGCCCCGTCGCAGCGAGATTCTGGAAGCCATGGGAATTCCTTTTGAGGTCATCCCAAGCAAAGTCGACGAGAGCAAAATCTCGGCAGACCACCCGCGCACCTTCGCGATTCGCGCCGCGTGGGCGAAAGCGCATGACGTCGCGGAGAATCTCCCCGATGGGCGTTGGGTCTTGGGCGCAGACACGGTCGTGACTCGCGACATGGTTCTCTACGGAAAGCCCGGAACAGAAAACCGCGCACGCCAAATGCTCACAAAGCTATCCGGCCAAGCCCACGACGTCATCACCGGCGTCGCGCTCGTACGCTCCGGCCAGACCGGCGGCACCCTCGATTCGGAGACAACGCGCGTTCACTTTCGAGATCTCACAGCCGCAGAAATCAACGACTACATCCAAACCGGGGAGCCGATGGACAAGGCCGGAGCCTACGGAATTCAAGGCCGCGGCGGCGACCTCATCAACGCCATCAGCGGCGACTACTTCAACGTCGTCGGCCTACCCGTCGGGCTTCTGATTCGACTGCTCGCCGATAACTTTACTGAATACGATGGAAAGAAAATAGCGCCACCAGACCGGTGGCGCTAACAAAAGCAAACTCAGTTATTCCCTACAACTCAGCCCTTCGGCTGATCCATCAAGTGTGTCAGCTTCTCGTGAATCGCGCACGTTTCGCCATCCTCGCACACCAGACAATCCTCCGGGCCGTGACAATCAAAGTGATAGTCGTTCCACCCGTGGCGGAAGTTCTTAACCACCTTGTTGTCCTCGTGGATATAGGTCATGAAGCGCAGCATCTTCTCTCGAGTCTCCGAGCTGAGAAGATGCTCGATCTTGCACGCATCGATCTGCGCCTGCGCCTCGCTGACGTGCAGCAGTTCACTCAAGAAAGCCACAAACAGCCGATTGTTGATGTGGATTTCATGGGCCAGCCGCTCGCCCTCGGGCGACAGCCGAATGAATCGGTTGTGGTCCTCTTCAACCCAACCATCAGCCCGCAGCTTTTTGATGCTCACTGACGCGGAACCGGCAGTGATCTCAAGTTCCTTGGCGACATCCGTCACGCGAGCGTAACCCTGCCGCTTATGAAGCTCCTGGATGGCCATCAGATAGTGGGCCATACTGTGGGAGATTTCGTTGTTTTCGAACTCTTTCCACTCTTTCATCGTGCGCGGGGCCTCGATTCCCCAAAGAAGGACAGCTTGTCACAGCGCGGCCTGCCATGCAATCGAATCTAATCAGGCAGTCGTCGCAATATACTGGGAGTTCTCGCCGGTTTCGCCGCCCAGACCAACTTCTCCCCCATCGTTCCCACTGCCAAAAATGCGCCGATAGAGATTGGAGGACAGAAGACCCTCCGGATCGCACTTTTGCTTCATGGCAATGAACTTCTTGATGTTTTCGCGCGGGATGTAGCGATAAACCGTTCCCTCGCG
>JAUIJJ010000081.1 GCA_030431385.1 bacterium
GATGCCGGCTTTGATCTGGAATCACGGCCATCCAGGTGGATTGATGACATTATCGCTCTGGTGACCGAGCGTTGCACACTGCTGAGCGACTATCCTCATGCACTTGATTTTTTCTTCACGGCTCCCAAGGTCTTTGAGGCGAAGGGCGCTAAGAAGGCATTTGGTACCGAGGCGGGCGAGCGTTTGCTAAACGCGGCAGAAGTGATGGAGTCGGTAGAAAGTTTCGATCAAGTCACTGTTGAGAAAGCCCTGCGTGACCACGTGGAGGCGTCCGGTGTAGGGTTTGGAAAGATCGCGCAGCCGATTCGCTTGGCAGTCACCGGCAGGATGGCAAGTCCGGGTTTGTTTGAGGTGCTAGAATATGTCGGCAAGGAAGAGTCGATAAGCCGGGTTCGCCGCGCCGCCGAGTATATCGCGTCGGGAGACATTCCTGTCGGATGAATGACTCCACTGGCACATCCTCGTACGATCGTCTGGTTCCGAATTATAGTGATGAGGTGCTTAAGAACTTTATCGTGTTTGAAGGGCTCGACGGAGCGGGGAGTAGCACTCAGGCCGCTCTATTGGAGGCGAACTTCCGCAAGGCGGGTCGAAAGGTTCACCTGAGCCACGAGCCGTCATCAGGTCCTGCTGGAAACCTGATAAAGTTGATCATGAAGGGGCGGATGGAAGCAGGCGATACGATTCGAAACAAAGACCGCCAGCTTGCCTACTTGTTCGCCGCTGATCGCCACGACCATTTGTATAACTCCATCGACGGAATATACAGTCTGACATCACGTGGATTCACCGCAATCTCGACAAGGTACTTCTTTAGTTCCTTCGCGTACAACGCGAGAGCTTCTGAGGACTTCGATTTGGTGGATCGTCTGAATCGCGACTTTCCGATTCCTGAATTGATTGTGTATCTGACGATCCCCGTTGAAGAAGCAATCCATCGATTGGACCAACGTGGAGTCAGGGAGAACTATGAAGTGGAATCGGAACTGAAGCGGGTCGCAGCAAACTATGGCCGAATCTTCGAACCGATCAAAGAGCGCGTTTTAACCATTGAATCGAACGGTGATGTTGATGTCATCGCGTCGGCGATTTTCGAAGAAGTCAACAAGAGGCTAGCGGCTCAATAAGATAGGATCATGTCGGCGGCGACGTCGGCGCCATCGACCCTTACACCTTGCCAGTCGTGGTGTTTTGCTTTTCTTCCTAACCGGATCGCCCTTTCACCCAATACCCCTTCTTTAATTTCTGTGAGGGTCAGCTGCTCTTCGGGTAAGTACTGTTTCGTTTCCTGGATGAGAACTTCCGATTCTCTGAAGTCGCTCCTTGGCAGATGTAGCAGCGGACGGTGGTTTGCGATGCACTCGGAGACGACTCCGTATCCGGGTTTGCTCAGGACTACATCGCTGGCGACCAGAACGTCGGTGAAGCGTTGTTGCCATTTGGTGCCGAGCGAAAGCACCCCGCTGCGCCGGGATTCACCGAAGCTGAGCAGCACTACCTCATTGCCGTCTGCCGATTCCATTAATCCATCGACCGACTCGCCTCTCAGCGCGATGAGAACGGCTGTTTGGCTTGGCCGCAGCCCCAGCTCATAGCGGAGAGCCTCGCGGTCGGCGGTGCTCTTGCGCGCAATCAACGGAATCCTCTCGATGCGGCCGAACTGATTCAATGAATGCGATAGCGGAAGCCGCATCATGAGAGCCGTCTTGTGATAGTTCGCTCTGATCCTCTCGATCGATTCAGAAAATTGTGGGTGAGTTTCCTCGTAGCCTGAATAGATAAAGTCCCAGGTGAAGTTACCTATTCCGAATGAAGGAATTCCACTCTGAGAGGAAATTTCCGGAGCGAGAGGAGGTAAGTCGAATACGACAGCGTCGACTGAGTTTTCCCGGATGAACTGTACTTCCGTCGCTATGATCTCATCAGAAACTTCTTCGAGGGCCGCGAGTCTGTTATAGGTCTCGGGGATGTTGACACCGAGTATGCCCTCTTCGATCACACCGGTATCAATTGCGACCTCGAAGTATTCGTATGGACATCGGCAGTAGTAGTCGAAGACGTACTTTGGAGCCTGCGTCCGTACGATAATGCGCGAGTCCGGAGCCTGTTTATAGAGTGATTCCATAACAGCGATTTGCCGCGTCGCATGCCCGAATCCGTGCCCGGAAATGTAGAATAGAAAGGTGCGCATTTATATATGTTAGACGTGGCGAAACCCTGCGGGATTTCGCGTGCGGCGATTGAAGCAATTCATACAGAACAGATTTTCAAGCTCCCAAATCTCCGCGCTGTCTTCTGAAAGTTTCACCTTTAGTATGTCGCCGCGATCCATCGATGCCGGTTCCACCATGTTGTCTCCGACCACCACAGCAGGGCCGCGCGTGACTTCGACCTCGATCTTTGAGGTCGGGTGGAGAACCATGTGGTTTACCGATTCGGTCGAGTTATTGAAGGCGAGGCCGAGGCCGACTCGAAACACGGAATTGGTGATGGAGCGGTAGTAAGCAGACGAGCCGAAGGGAGTCGCCACGACAAGGCCGTCGCCCACGATCTCTGCTCCGCAAGGCGATCCGTCGACGCGGACAATGTACCTGACCGCACTTGTGACGTTGCAGTTGTGGAAGACCACGTCGTTGATCGCGTGGAATGTGCGACCGCCTGCGGTCGCTTCGAGGCGGGGGAGGGCACTGATTGAGATTCGTCCCGCGAAGACTCGGCGGAGAATCTCCTCGTCCCCGTGACGCGGGCACTTGTCGTATTCACGATCTCGACGAATTGGAAGTTTCGGAAGTTTCGGATATTCGCGGTCGGCTCCGAGAAGCGAACCATCCCCGCCGTAGCTGATCACGAACTCTGGCGAGCCATCCGCGTCGACCACGTCGAAGCCGATCTTGCGGAGCGTTTCGTAGACGCCCTCGTCAGCATCGACGCCGGTGACCAAGACCCGCCTCGGCTCGAATTCCTCCGGTGCGGGCGTGGAATCGAGCAGCGAGGTGATCGCTTTCATGGATCGTCTGCCAGGCAACGATTAGTGGCTTGCGAAAAGTGCGAGGAAAACCACGACAGAAACGACGACCCCTGCGATGAAGGCGAGCCCCATCCCGTGACGCGCGTCTGTGTTGCGTTCCTCCATCCTTTGAGCGGCGTACTCGAGTTCCTTTTCCATCGGCTGCATGTGCGGCATTTTTCAGCTCCTCGTCAGGATTCTTTCTTTTCTTCGGTTTTCTTGGCGCGGGTCCGAGTCGTAGCGGCCTTGCGAGGCGCGCGCTTGGCTGTGGTTTTGGCGGGCTTCTTTTCCGCCTTGGCAGCCGTCGCCTTCGGTTCTTTCACCGCCTTGGCTTTCGTACCTGCGGGCTCTTTCTTGGCACGGGTTGTCTTCGGTGCGCGAGCGGTCTTTTTAGCAGGCTTCTTCTCGGCGGTCGTGGCGGTAGCCTTCGCCTTGGCCGGCTTCTTAGCCGCAGCTGGTTTCTTGGCGCTTGTCGCGGTCTTCGCCTTGGCCTTCGTCGTCGCAGCTTTTTTGGCCGGGGCCTTGCGGCGTGTCGTCTTCTTGACTGGCTCCGCCTCGACAACTGGCGCGGCCGCTTTCGTCGCTTCCTTGATCTCAATGTTTTCGAGGGCCAGTTCGACCTGTTTCAGGAGGTCGCCAGATCGAGGGTTCCCGGAACTTGCAGGCGGAGGACTCGGCGCGGCAGGCGCAGGTGCCTTCGCGGCTACCGCCTCAGGTTTGGGTTCATCCTTCGCCACAGTCGCTTCTGCTGGAGCCTCCGACGCAGCCGGCTTTTCGTCAGACCGCCGAGATGAGCGACCTCCTCGGCTTCCCCGGCGCGTTCGCGAGCGGCGGCCAGAGGTCCCGGTTGCCTTGGCTTCCTGTTCCTTGGGGTCTTCCTCCGGTGCCGGTGTCGCGCTTGTTGATTCTGGCAAAGTCGGTTCGGCTTTGTCGGAGTCGGATTCCAGACGGGCAGGTCTGTCACGGCGAGGCGGCCGTGGCTTGCGCTGCCGACGTCCGTTGCTCGACTGCTGATCGGAGGCGCCAACATCTGGAGTGGAGGATGCGCTTGCTGCGAGCGGTTCACCCTCGTCTGCCTTCTTATCGTCCGATTGGCTTACAGTTTCGTCGACCTGCGCGGAAGCTCCATCGGTCCTCGCCTGACGCTCTGCCGCGAGCCGTTCCTGCTTGGCGCGGCGGCGGCGCGCGCGGCGTTCCGAACTGCTCTCGCGACGGCGCCGTTTCTTTTTTGCTCCCTGAGGGGCCTCGTCTTCGCCACCGTCGTCCCCATCGCGCTCTTCCGGGTGAGGGACAGAATCTGGCGTGACAACTCCGCGTATGCCACCGGCGGCGCTTTCGACGAATCGATCCGACTCATCCTCTGAATCTTTCAACGATTCCGAGGGTCCTGAAACTTGCTCCAGCGTCAACACCTGACCTTCCATCTCGGGAAGGTCAGCCGCGGCGTAGGATTCGGAATCGATGGATTCCCCAGCACCATCACGCTTTTCGTGATAGCGGTGATAGTCTTCTGCACGCCCATCGATTTCGATGTGAGAAGTGGAAAAGCGATTCGATCCGCGAGCCGGTTCGTCGAGCGCCGTGAGCTGGTATTCTTCGAGGTGAAAGTCCGAGTCGCCACGGAACAGGAGGTCGACTTTCGTTCCGTACTTCAGGCGTTCCAGATACTGGCTAAACCGCGATCCGAGATGGTCGAGGAACTTCGGGTGAACGGAAATCACCACACCCTTCGGACGTTTCTTCACTGTGAGCATCTTGCGCAGGTCATACTTCAGGCGGCGGAAAATCTCGTCCTCGGTGAGGACCAGCCCTGTACCCGAGCAATACGGGCACGGGTCAAAGGCCTGATTTTGCATGCTCATTCGAACGCGCTTGCGGGTGAGCATCATCAAGCCGAAATCGCCGATGCGCCCGACCGCCGTCTTGGCGCGGTCGTGGCGCAAGTGCCTGCGGAGTTCCTCTGAAACTTTCTCCTGATGGCTCTTTGAGAGCATGTCGATGAAGTCGATGACGATGATGCCGCCGATGTCTCTCAGGCGGATCTGCTGGGCGATGATCTCGCAGGCTTCCATGTTGGTGCGCAGGCTCGTCTTCTCCTGATCCTTACGACCAGTGAACCTGCCAGTATTGATGTCGATGGCGGTGAGGGCTTCGTTCTCGTCGATGATGAGCGAGCCGCCGCTCTTCAGAGGAACCTTGCGGCAAAGCGCGCGCTCGAGCAGCGTCTCAATCCCGAAGTTCTCAAAAATATTTTCGACGCCCTTGTATTCTCTGATGCGTTCGACGTTGTCGGGCATGAGGCGCGAGAGCTGCTGGCGTACGGTTTCGGCGTCCTCGGGATGATCGCAAACCACCTCCGAAAAATCTGGCGGAAATGCATCGCGGACCATTCGGACGAGGAGGTCGTGATCGTTGTAGATGAGGCCCGGCGTTTCGCGCTGCTGGTAGGCGTTGATGATCGCGGCCCACATCTCGCAGAGGTGTTCGGCGTCTTGCTGGATCGCCTCTTCCGACTGGTCGACGCCTGCCGTGCGGACGATGTAACTGTGGTCCTCGTCCTTGATGCTGGCGAGGAGCTTCTTGAGCCGGTAGCGGTTCTGGCCGAGGGCGATCTTGCGGGACACGCCGCCCTCTTGGCTGGGAAATGGGAGCAGCACGAGGTAGCGACCGGGGAGCGAAAGGTTCGTGGTGACGCGCGGCGCTTTGCCCCCGATCTCGTCTTTTACGACCTGCACGATGATATCGTCGCCACGCTTGACCGGTGATTCCGCCTGCGAGGAGCGGGGGTCCTGACGCGGGCGGCGGCCGCGCCGCTCGATGCGACCGGGGAGTTGTTCTTTGCTGGCTTCGCGGAGCGCCTCTTGCGCGTCTTCGTTATGAAGAACGAGCGATTCCGGGCGAATGTCCATGAAATGGAGGAATACGTTTCGTTCGAGTCCAACATCGACGAAGGCGGCTTGAAGCCCCGGGACGACGTCTTGGACGCGGCCCCGATAGATGTTGTTGACGATGTGGCGTTCCTGGGATTTTTCCGTGTGAAGTTCTACGAGTTTGTCGTCTTCGACGAAGGCGACGCGAACTTCGCACTCCTCACGATTAACGAGGATGCGTTTGCGCATGGGTTGTCTGAATTCCCTTCAGTTGGCGCCCCAAAGGCCCGGAGCCCGATCTTCTCGGGCTTTCCAGGGGCCGGGACGGCTTCAAGTTTTGAAAAATCATAAACCGTCTCTGACGGTGTTACATGGCGTTATGGTTCTTGCCAACGATTCCGGTTCGGGGCCTTTACGGCGGCCCGGGATTCCCAGTCTCCTGACGGGTTTCCACAACCTGAATCAGAAATTTCAAGAAGATTATGACCGCTAACGCCACTCCTCAGGCAATGGAAAAGGTGAGCCGAAGTGAGATTTCTTCGAAATGCCATCAAACGATTTGGACCGTCAGTCATCGCATCAAGCTTGAGATGAGCGCCTGCTCATCCACGACCTCCGCCTCAAACCTGTAGAGATTCCCGGAACGAAGGCTCAGCGGCTTGAATTCTTGTGTGAGGACTTTCGCCGGGGACTCGTACAGCCAAAGCCGCCTGACCAGCCGCACGCGGCCGACGGGAACTGAAAACTGCTCGCTGGTTTGAGGGGCGTGGAAAACCACCAGATCCTGGCGGGGCGCGTCATCGTCCAGCCACTCGATCCGATACTCAGTGCGTAGTTGGAGGAAGTTCGTCTCAAGGGAGATGAGCGCGTGATTGCGCGGGACGCCCTCACTCGTCCGGCCGCGATAGTCCAACCCCTCCGTCGACATCTCCTTCGGGCTGGAGCGGCTGTTTCGGATTCGGTTGGTGATCTTGGATAGGTCAACGCCTTCGGGTAGAGGCACCTCGGTTGGTGAGGGGGATGGTGTTGGGGTGGGTGGCACCTCTGGGGTAGGAGTTGGGCGCCGCCAGAGCGACGTGTCGGGAACGCGCACCGCCGCCAAAGTAGTGGAGCGTTGCGGAGTTGGCGACGGCGCTGCCGCCGATTCCAAATCGAAGATCGCGCCCAGGGTTAGTGTCCCGGACGTATCCCCGGCCGCAGCTGATTGCCCGACAGCGATGAAAATGAATACGAGAAAATGTGCGAACGCGCGGCCCACGAGAGCCTACTTTTCCAACTCGGCGTCCGTGTTCAGAAAAGCCCTCCATCCGCCGGCGACCGAGTAGACGTTCTGATAGCCCATTTTCTGAAGGGCGTCCGCCGCGAGCGCGGAGCGGAAACCGCCGCCGCAATAGAGGTACAGCGCCGTGCTGTCGTCCGGGCAGTGCTTCTCGACATCGCGCTCGATGACGCCCTTGCCGACGTGGATCGCGCCCTTCACATGCCCCGCCGCGTACTCGCTTTCCTCGCGCGTATCAATCAACGCGACATTGCCACCGGCCTTGATGGCTTCGAGCGTCTCCTCGACGTTGGCTTCTTTAACGCGCGACTTGGCATCTTCGACGATGGCTAGAAACTTTTGCGAATGGGACATGGGAACGCTCTCCTGCGGGTGTGATTTGCTGAGCACACGATCCCTTCGTGGCACCCCGCGGAACAACGGAAAAAGGGCGGGGCGGCTTTCACTCGTTGGGCTGAGAGGAGATAGCTTCGAGCGCCTCCAACCACCGGCCGACGTCGCGCACATGCCAAGCGATGGTCGCCTCCTCGCCGTCGGTCGTCTTGAAGCTCACCGCCAGCAACTCGACCATGCGCGATTTACCTTTGTGACTTTTCTTCGAGAAGGCACGAGTGATCTGAGAGGTCGGGATTGAGACTGTTCGGTTGGGAGCCCACATGCGGAACCAGAGTTCTCTCGGCCCGAGGACCAGCACGCCATTGCCTCGCAACTCGTACGCAGGTAGCCCATCGTTGCCGAAGTAGTTCGCAGACTTCTCCCAAGTCAGCCGATCCAAATCACCAAATTTCTGCTTCGCCTCCTCGACCGCCGCAGTGGCGATTTTCCTGAGAAACCAAACTACTCCAATGAGGAAGAATCCAGTGCTGATAACACCAATGAGGACGACAATGATTTCAGGCGGCATAGTTCGACTCGCTTGTTGGAATTCAGTTTCCCAACACCCTACGCGGAGGGCTTCGCCTTATTCAACCGAGCTCTTGCGTCACTGCTTCACCCGCCAGACGTCGCCTGCCGAGATGGTGCCGTTCGTTGGATTGTAGGTGTAGGCACCGTTCAGCCTTCCTCCACCGATGAGTAGCGGCGATGGTTGCTCATGGTCGGGATTGTAGACCCTTTCGATCACGTCAAGGATGGAGTTGTCCTCTTCGGACTCACCGAGCCTACCAGGAATCCCAATGTCGCCCGCGTTCCACATTAGTTGTCCACCGGTCGCCTGATCTCTATCCGGTCCCCACGACCCCACGATCCATCCGGAACCGGCTTGAAAGTACCGAAATCCAGTTCCCAAGTGATCTGCGAACGGATCCGCGTATAGATCCGTTAAATATGCAACCGGTGTCGTAAGCGAGATTAGCGGGCTATCATGGCGCGCCATGAATGTTCGGCCAACGACAGTAGGCCTGTTCTTGTAGTACTGCCGATCCATGACGCGGTTAGGGTCCATCGTCATGGCCGGGTATTCATTACTATCGATGTAGTAGGATTCGATCCCGACCGCCAATCTGCGGAGTTCCGATTTTGCGCGACTAACTTTTGCGCGAGACTCCGGCTGTATGAATCTCACCCGAGTTCCCAGAATTACAATGAAAGCCAGAACTACTACGGCTCCCCACTTGATCACGTCGATGAGTGTTAATCTAAAGATGTCCACTCACGTCCGCTCCGATCTTGCCTACGGAGATGCTGCGCGAGGAACAGTTGCCCGGTCAATCAAGGCTTCAGGTAAAGAGAACCTGAATGGCGGCAAAAATCTGATCGGTGTGTAAAAGAGTGCTCATGTCGGAACCGACAAGCAAGAGCTGGGAAACAAACTGCGCAGGTTGCTAGAGAACCATAACCACAACGGCCAGAATCATGACCAGAATCGTGCAGACGTTCATAAGGAATGGCACCTTCATTTCACTCCAATACTGGATCAAATAGTAGATGGCGAAAATGGCCCCGATGTAGGGAAAGCCTGCCAGGATGACTCCCAGACATCCGGCTTCTTGATAGATGATAACCGTCATCCAAATCTGACCGATGAGAAGAACGAACAAGCCCGCATAGATGATAAGCATCATTCCCCGAGCGAGGGGGGAATTAAGCTTCGCCTCGATTTCGGCGTCCAACTCTTCGTCGCTATAGTAATACTCGTCATCGCCGAAATCCTCGTAAGTGATCTCAGGTCCTGCATCGACCGTCGTCGGCTGGGAATAGGTATCCTGAGGTTCCGGCCGCCGGATGGGAGCACTGTCGATGAATGAGATCGCAGCGATCAAATCGTGGCTGACTGCGAACGGCTCAGAACCCGGGGCCGCGTTTGGCGGACGAAGAAAAAACTGCGCGCTATTGTTCTGCTGCTGAAACTCGATGATCTCGGCGTTGCTGAAGACCTTTCCGTCGCGCATTCGCACATTGACGGGTCTGCCGATGGGAGGATTTGTGGGAGATTGGGAACTGTGGAAGGAGAGCCGACTAATCACCATCCCCCGCACAGGGTGTGGCGTCGACAATTGTCCATTCGGCTCGGCCTGCTGCACCTCAAAGAGCGGAAGGGCACCCGGTTGCAGGGTGATCGAATCCACACGAACCTGAGGAAATGACCTCCCCGATGTTTGCGTCATCGTGTCGGCGAATGAAGCAACCGCGGAGAGGCAGCAAAACGCTATGCAGAACAAAACCTTGATACGAAACATTTCCCGCCCCCGCAGGTGTTTAAGTAGCGCAGTCACCATGAGAAGATTCAGTCTCTGGTCAAGGCCGATGTCGCCAGATATGGACGCTAATCGGTGTCGGAGCATTCGGTCCCTTCCGACTCCTGCTCAGATTTTAACTTCTCTTTAAACGCATTCAGCCAAGAGTCCAGGCCTTCAACAAACGAATTGGCTTCTTCTTCGGAGATATCACTTTCTGAGTAGCACGCCTTCTCGAACGGAAGCGGATGGACTTCGCCTTTGTTGTCGATCGGGGGGAGGTGCTCCATCCAGTGCGCGGCGGTTTCGCTTTCCGGCCTCCCGAATCCGAAGTCTGCGGCCCGGGCGGAGAAGCTTCGGAACGCGCCGATGATACGCTCGCGCGGTCCTTGAGATTGGACCACCTCCAGGTCGCCGATTTCGTCAGGATTGATCTTCCGCCGCTGTTCGTTCGTCGCGATTCCATCGAGGTCCACCGGCGCGGCCTTACCTTTCTTACGAAGTTTCTTGTCGAGCCAGTTAAGCAGCACGGCGACCACACCAATTATCAAACAGATCATGAATGCGTCGAAGATTAACGAGCTGATCGAAACGAAGCCAGTAGAGCCATCATTCGAGATAGCACCTCTGTCAAAAACCAAATGCCTGGGGTTGAGAAACTTAACTGAGATCAGGTACGCCCCCCACCCAATCAGTGGAGGTATCATCACAATCGAAATCGTACGCATAAGCAGGTCGCGGAGCTCGACCCCGTGGCCGGTTCCGTACTTTTCTACCCGCCAGCGGATGTGCCCGAATCGGAGAGCGGAAAGGATCGCGACAAAGTAGAGCATGACAATTGATGCCACCGGTGGCGAGACAACATCCATGCAACCCATTACCACCATAAGAGTGGTAAGCGCATGAATCCTCCCGAAGAATACACTATTGATTCCTTGCAAGCAAAGGAACACCAGAAGCGAAGCGAGCATCAGCGGGAGTATGAATTGGAAACTAATGATCCAGACAAAAAGGAATACGAGGACATGAAACAGGAAGAGCGCGAACTTTTCCCGATAGTGGAATTGTTTGTAGAAGTCTTGTAAGAGTGGGCGAACCGCCTGCCCGAGCCTCAGCGCGATGAGGCAGAGCAACCCGATCCCTGCGGCCACGGCCTGCCCCATGGTCCCGGAACTGCTCCAGACCACCATATTCGCCAGCCAGCAGGACAGTGCTGTCGAGACCAGATGGATGATCTCGATCTGCTGGAGCGGAAGCCGGCGACGGTCTGCTTCCTCCACGGACTCCATAGTAAAGGTAGGGGAGTGCAAATCGTTCAAAAAACGCCCTCCGTCTCCAGGCCTTGAAGCAGAGCCTGTTCCATGCTCCGCGCGCGCCGGACGACATGCACACGAGCTCCGAGGAGTGAGAGCTCGTTCGTGATCTCTTCCATAGGCCGCGCTTCAATGTGGCGATCTTCCTGTTCCCGCCAAATCTTGATAAAGGCGCGATCATCGATCAGCACAACCACGGGCAAAACGTGACGGTCGATCAGACTCGAAATGAGCCGGGCCGTGTGATCAAAGTCGACAGTTGTCGCCCCCTGAATCATAACGGCGGTGCTACCGCGTTGAAGCTCGCGGACCATGTCGTGCACAACGCTGGCGAATCCCGAATCGCCTTCCGCCTTCAGGAACGCGAGTCGG
>JAUIJJ010000082.1 GCA_030431385.1 bacterium
GTTACCGCTACGCTTCGAAGTTTTTCGCTATGGATGTCGTGACTTGGTACAATGTCTTTGGCATCATTTGCACGTTGGTTTTCTTCGGTTGGGTCTGGGGGAGCCGGAGCACTGGCCGCGCCCTTGTGACGATCCCCGCGATGGCTCTCTTGTTCAGTGGCAACTGGAGCCAATCTACTTTCGGCGCGGTTGAGCACTATGGCCAGGTGTGGCTCGCATCGCTCGCCTTTGCGATTCTCGCTGTGGAAGCGTTGCGGGGCCGCGAGGCACTTTGGAAGCCGTGCCTCGCTTACTCGATCGGGGCGTTCTTTCACCTGATCATCGGCTGGCTTTTTCCTGCGCTTCTCTTCGTGATCATCGCCCGCTGGAGGCACGAACTTAAAGACGGACGCGCAATCGCGATTGTGGCCATGGTGCTCCCCGCGTTGCTCACCATTTCGCTCGCTTACTTCTTCGGCTTCGATCTGAGCTTCTGGACGGAGAGCAATGCGTCGGAGGGGAAGCTGATTCCGTTCCTCAGCGCGCAACACGCGTATTCGGGCGAGAACTTCCAGTACTCGACCTTCGACGCGCGACACTTGATGCACATCTTGCAGGAAGCGGCGCTGATGGGAATGCCCGGGTTGCTGGCGGTGCTCGCGCTGTTGCCGGTGACTCCGGTAAAACAATGGAAAGAGAATCGCGCGCTGCAATTCTGCGCGATCTTCTTTGTGTGCACCTTCCTCTTCAATCTTCTTTGGAATCCCGATCTCGGATTTTGGAGGGATCAGGATCTGTTCTCGATCATGGGTTTGGGAATCTGCGTGCTGGGTTGCGGAATGCTCTTCACACTGCCGCAGGGGGCGATCCCAGTCGGATATCGGCGGCGAGTCATCGTGATCGCAATCGTGGCCGGAGTCTGCTGGCGCGCTCCCGTGGTCCTCTATCACAGCATACTCGATTCGAACTACTCTGAGCCTGCGCTGCTGACAACGACTTGGCCATGGGACGAGTGGATCGACCGCTCGCCTTGACCCGCGAACGTGCCCTCACAATCGTTCACTTGATCCGTATTGCCCGGAGCTAATGATGCCTAAGAAGTCATCCCTACAAATCATGATCACGCTGGTCGCAGCGGTGCTCGTTTCCCTGGTTCACGCTGAGGTCAAAACGATCACAGTCGTCGCTCAGGCCCTCGAAGGAACTCCCTTGGAAGACGTCGTGATTCGCGTTTCTCAGGGCGACGCCTCAGTCGAGACGACGACCGATCTGGCAGGATTCGCCAAGGCCACTTTCGCAGTTGAAGAAGGAACCCAACCGACGGTTTCTCCCGCGTCAGACGAGTGGCGGGTGGCATCGCGCGTTCAGTCGGGCGGCTTCGTCATTCTTCAACTGTTTCCTTCGGATATGACAAAGCTCTCATCGGAGGAACTCGGCGAGCTGGCTCAGTTGCAGGGCGCGATGCTGGAGTCACGGCGCGAGAACGGCGAACGCGCAACCGGCAACGCTGCCACACCTCACACGCTTCGGCTCAGTGCCTTTCTGAACGGCTGGCGAGACCCCGACCCGAGATTGCTGGAGAACAGAAGTCACAGCACTCCCAAGTCGGAAGTAAACGTCTCCGTAGTGGACGGTTTCGGAAGCCCAATCGCCGGGCGGTCTGTTCATCTCCTGACAATGAACGAAGAAACAGGGCGGGTGGAGCTATACGAACGCGAGCGATCTGATGAGGGTGGCAATGTCCGATTTCGCAGTGTTCCAGCGGGGAGAATTTACCGCGCCGAAGCTGTGGTGGAGGATGACTCGCGAAGCGCTTTGTCCAATTTTTTCGTCCCCGAAATTGCAGAGACGCTCGACCTTGATGCACTTGTCTTACGTCAGCCCGGGGAGTCCATCAGCGGTATTGTTGTGAACGAAAACCTGCCTGTATATGGCGTCCGCATCGTTGCAAAAGCGAAGGGAGGAACTGAGTTGCAAACGTTCACCGATCAGTTCGGCTATTTTCAACTCTCTCCCGTAGCCAGTCGCCCCATAGAAATCAAACTTCAGAGACCCGGCCAAAACGCGGTCGACTGGACGATTGACGAAGGTGAGGGGGAACCGGTGATCCCGATCGTTTTGCTGGAGAAAGCAGCGGGAAAAGTGGAGCAAGAATCCAATCGCCAACGCACTGAGCAAATCGAGGAAAACGAGAAAAACCGCCGCCTTGAAGCAGAGGCTTTGGAGTCATTGAAGGCGCAGTTTGGCCAACCTGAGGCGAACTCCACGGCGGCCCCATGATCACCGCAGGCTGACATGAACCATCCGCCCCGAATTTTCGGCCTTGTCCCGCTCCAAATCGGTGTGAAACGTTCTCGCTTCTCGCGGGTGCGACTTTGTGCTACCCGGCGGAAACGGCTCCCCGTAATAGTTTCGATGAAAGGAAATGCGACTTCCCTGTCGCAGAGTTGTTGATATGGCAACGAAGAAAAAGTTTAAGAAGATCATGGTACTCGGGCTTGGAAAGGTCGGTACTTTGGTCGCCTTGCTGCTGAAGCAGAGTGGGTTCGAACCGGTCGGCTTCGACGCCGCAGAGAGCTCCGAAAAGGGTTTCAAGAGCGAGGTTTTGGACGTTAAGAACAAGGCCGCGCTCAAGGCTCAGATGTCAAAGCACGACGCTCTGATTTCCTGCCTGCCCTTCCACCTCAACAAGGCCGTCGCCAAGTGCGCCCACGAGACGGGCATCCACTACTTTGACCTCACCGAAGACGTGGAAACCACGAAGCTCATCATGAAGCTGGCAAAGACGTCCAAGGGCGTCATGGTTCCTCAGTGCGGTCTTGCGCCGGGGATCATCGGCATCATCGCCTCCAGCCTTGCGAAGAAATTCAATGGCCCGGTGCGCTCGATCGAGATGCGCGTCGGCGCGCTTCCCAAGCACCCCACCGGCTCGCTCGGCTACGCGTTCAACTGGTCAGCCGATGGCGTCGTGAACGAGTACATCAAGGAATGTGACATCATTCGTGATGGAAGCACGACGGTTGTCCCGCCGCTGGAGATGCTCGAAGCACTGACCATCGACGGTGTGACCTACGAAGCCTTCACGACCTCCGGCGGTCTTGGCACCATGTGCGAAACTTACAACGGAAAAGTGAAGAGCCTCGATTACAAGTCGATCCGATACGTCGGGCATTGTCGGCTGATGCGTTTTCTTCTGAACGAGCTTCACCTCAACGACCGACCCAAGCTGGCAGCGGAGATCCTTGAGCACGCCAAGCCGCCAACGCCGGAAGACTTCGTCTACGTTCACGCATCCGTCGTGGGTGAAATGAACGGCAAGCTGCGCCGTGACGAGTTCGTCCGCCGCTACGAGCCGATCAAGGTCGCCAATCGCATGTGGACGGCGATCGCCTGGACAACGGCTGCGTCGGCTGTTGCGGTGATCGAAATGGTCGCCGGGGGGACGCTGCCCGCGAAGGGCTTCGTGCGCCAGGAAGACATTGATCTGGATGATTTCTCCGCCACCAAGTGCGGCGCGATTTACACAAAGAACAAGACAGCGGTCTAATCTAAGGCCAGCGATACTCAACCGGCCGGAGGTGTGATCGCCTCCGGCCGGTATCTTTTTTAAGTTAATCGTCGTTTACTAACTCGGATTCTTGGAGTAACCCGGCGTCCCTGAGAACGTGCTCGCGGTACAGCGCTCTGCGGAAGCCACAGAACTCGTCGTTCACGTAGAGTGAATCTGTGCGGAAGGTGGAATAGGCCAGGCAGCCGCCCTGGCAGAAGTTCTTCCAGGCGCACTTGACGCATTCCTCCACTTCGTAGCGGCGGTCGAGCATCTCCTCGCGGGCTGCGGTGTTCTTCGCGCCTTCTTCGATTTCGCTGAGCGATTGATCGCGGAAGTTGCCGATGTTTGAACGCTCATCCTTGATCGCCGGGCAGTTGAAAATCTCGCCCTGTGAATCGACGATAAACGTGCGCCCGAGCGGGCACCAATGGTGATCGTCGGGGTCGGCGTTTGGCACGAAACCGGGAAAGCTACCCGCGACTTCGGTGGTCCTTGTGAGCTTCGGTGCCTCGAAAATCAACCACCGCGTAATCTCCATGAACTCTTCGTTCGTGGGTTCGATGCGATCCCAGTTTGTAATCGCCGCCTTGATCTTATTGAGCGGGAGGAAGCGCACCTTCCAGATCTCCAACTCGTCGCAGCGGCGAATGAGCGCCTTCACCTGATCAAGCACGGAGCGAGTGAGCACGGTCGCGATCATGAGACGCGGCGCGCCACCGTGTGCGCAAAAGAGTTCTATAGCGTTCCAAGCTTTTGTAAACGTTCCCTTACCACGGATAAAGTCGTGCACTTCCGGGTCCGCGCCATCGAGGCTGATCTGCACATTTGCGCCGGACTTTGCGAGACGCTCTGCCACCGCGTCGTCGATGTAGAGGCCGTTGGTGCCGATGTTCACGGTCCCGGTTCGCTCGCAGGCGTACTCGACCATGGGAAGGCATTCGGGGTGCATCAGCGGCTCGCCGCCCAAGAATGCAATCGTGGCGCCGGGATGGTTCGCCAGGTGCTCGTCGACGAGCTTCATGATGTCGGGCGCGGTTAGCGTGGTCTGCGGCATTGCGCCCTCGACCACCGCGCAGTGCTTGCATCGCAGGTTGCACTGCTCGGTGATGTAGATCGTCATGCTGGGCTGCTTCGCCGGCTTGGTGCTTGCGCGTTTGGGCAGCGGTGCGTTCTTCAGGAGGTTGCTCTCATAGAGCCGCGTGACGAAGTCTTGCAAGTCTGCGAAGACGAGTTCCGGTTCCACTACCGACGCGGACGCGATTTCCGACGCGATTTCGAATGTCGTCAGCTCGCCGTCAAACTTGCGGGCCATCGCGAGACCGGCCTCGTCGGTGAGCGCCCAGCGCGGTTGGGTCGGATGGAGAAGCACGACGAACTCGCCGGCATGATCAACGATCAGGTCGCCGAGAATCTCTGGCTTAAATCCCGGCAGCTGGGGCTGCGGTGTCTGTGGGGTCGAACTGCTCAATGTGTGTTCTCTCGTCCTGATGTTTCGCGGCTACCAAGCTTCACTTCGCGCTGGAGCTTCATCAATCGCCGGTAGTGCCCCCATTGTGGGGAGAAGAAGTAGTGGAGCACAACCCGCGCCTTGAGGAATTGTCGACGCAAGGTTCCTGCCCTTGGGACGGTCCCCATCTCGGGATCGCGCTCTGCCCAGCCGCGATTGGAAGTTGTGCGCGGACGCCGGTACCGAGCTGTGGAGCGCGCTGGGTCTCTGCGCCCGATCGGCGACAACGAAAGCCGCAGGAAATTGTACGCCACTACAGAGATTCGGTCTGCCGCGAGTTTCTCGAAAAGGGTGACCTGGCGCCGGCAGTGGGCTTCCTGCTGATCGCTCCATTCGTCGGGAAGACGCCCCGGTAGCCTCGCGCCCGCCGGGCTATGAGCATTCAGAAAGCGGAAGAAACTGATCACCGGGAGGAAATGATCGTGCCGCCGGGCGATGGCCAGAGCTTCGTCGGCGACGCAACGGGCATCCTCGCCAGGAAGGAACATGTGGGCGTCGCACACGTCTCGCCAGACCCTCATACCGTCCGAAGTGTGCCACGCATGGATAAGAACCTGCCACGCCGGCGGCGGGCACATCACGTTCTCGGCCTCCCAGCTGGTGTGGGGCACACCGCTCGCCAGCAGTTCCTCTTCGCAGGGGTTTCTTGGGACCTTCAGGTCGATCATGAATCCGCTTTGATGCCGAAAGTTCAAACTCGTGGCGGAGTTCTGCTCGGCCCATCCGAGACGCTCGAACACATCGAGCGCTGCGTCCTGCATGTCGGCTGGGATCATCAAGTCCGCATCGCACATTTGCCTGAGCGCTGGCGACGAATAGAGCGGGGCCGTCGCGGTGCCTTTCACAGCGAGCACCTGATCAACTCCAGCTGCTGCGAGCCCCGCAAACAGCTCCTCCAGCAGTCCGCGCAGCTGATACCATCGCGACACAAGTTCTGCCGTGGACGGCTCTGGTCGGACGTACTCTCGGTAGCAGAAAACCTGCTCCCATTCGAGACCCGCCCGAGTGATGTGGTGACGGTAGAGAGGCACCAACATGTCCAGCGAGGACAGGAACGATAGCGGCCGCCAGCGCGCGTCCGCGACCATACCCCGCAGACTCTGCTGATGCTCTTCGGTGAGTTCTGGGCGTGAGAGAATGCCGCAGAGCTTCAACAGGCCCGATTGCTCGGCAGGCTCCAGCGGGACGATTGGTTTCATTCTTAGCACTGAGCGATAGCTCCCCGAAGCAGCTCCATAGTGTCTTCCGGCTGACCGCCTGCGATCACATCAAAAAAACGGGCCGTAGACAAGGACTTCGCAAGACGCATGAAATCCTGTGCGGGCGCTGGCGCGTCGACGGTGTGCCGTATCTCAGCTGAAAGCAAGCGGGCCACAGCTTCCGAAGGTGGGAGTTCGTTGATTGAGGGCTGCTGCGCGCGAGTGTGCTGTTGAGGGGCTTCCGCACCAGAGCGGAGCAGAAGCGACTGATGGTTTTCCGCAAAAGCCGACAGCCCTGCTCGTTGATCAACCGTGAGCGGGGCCGCGAATTCGATCCGAACGCTGCTGGCGGAGGTGGAGATCTCAGCGGGCGGGTACGCCTCGCGTTGAAGCCAAACAGCAAAATCGCCGGGTTGCGAAGTGAGGTAGGCGACCTCGTTCTGCGCGTCGGCGACCTGCTGATCATTTGCTCTCAGCAGAAAAACGATCGCCGAAGTGAGGTCCGTGGGGCGTAGATCGACGGCAGGAGCGCGGAAGGCTTCGTAGACTTTACCGTCGCTCGTGCGTTTGGACGCGCCACGGGGGAAGGGCAGCAACCGACGGTTTTGATGGTCGATCAACAGAGTGTCTTCGGCGAAGTGATGCGCCTCGGCGGCTTCGAGTAGCAGCGCGGAGAGCGTGCTCTTGCCTGCCCCGCTATCGCCGACGAGCAGGACAAGTCGTCCATCGACGATCAACGCGTTGCCGTGGAGAAAAAGCGTGTCGGCGAGTTCTCTCTCGAGAACCTTCAGGATGAGTAGATTGAAGAGCGAGAACGTAGAATCAGGGGGTGCGACGGTCCGAAACGGCGCGTCGCAGCGGCCCCAGAGAAATCTGTCGTCGCGTTGCGCCACGATAAACTTGGGGGTCTCGGAATGAGTCGGGAAGCTCTCCCATGCGTCGAGGGCTCGGGTTTCTTCGCCTTCGGAGACGTGGAGAAAAAACAAAGCCCCGGCAATCTCTTTGAGCAGAGTCGTGCCGGGACCTTGAAAATCTGGCGGGAGATTCAGGGGACGAAAGAGGTGCAGGCGTTCACCGTGAGGGAATCCTTCTCCAGCTTTTTGCCAGAGTGGGAGATGATCCTTGGTGCGACGTACGCCTTCGGCTCTTTGCCACTTTCTTTTGCCCGAACTTGCTTTGTGTTATCGTTTGCTGGGGTCATTCCATTGCTCCTCGTTAGTTGTCGCGTCGGACCAAGCCCGCGTCGACAAGTTCGCGAAATGTGTCTTGAACATCGCTAACTATTTTTTGTGAGTCAACCCGTGGATACTGTTTTTGTAAAAACTCTATGATCCTTGGTTGCTCAACGCCCGCTGTTGCTTGTTTCCAGATCAGTGCCGCCACTTCGTTCAATACGTGCACGTCGCCGGAACTTGGGTCATGGATAACGAACTCGTTTCCGAGCTCCTGTGTTTCCAGACTCTTCACACTCTTAGACTCTCGCTCCGCCTCAATAGTAGGCGCAGTAATCGCCTGCTCCCTGAGGGGAACGGCAGGGAGTAGCAAAGTCAAGGGGAAATGAAGCAGTCTCAACAATCGGCGCGCTCCAAACGAGAGGAGCCTCCCGCGAAGCCGTGCGTCGCCCAATCGCGGCTGCAACCAACCCGCGTTTCCCTCTTTCCATGCGATGAGGACTCCATGCAGCGACTCTTTAAAAATGGGTGGATCGGGATGGGAAGTGTTGTCCCCGCGGGTGATAAACGCTCCATTTGCCTGAATTTTTATGATCCTGTGAAGAACCCAATCGCCATCCGGCTCGCTGAATGCGGCGATGCCGCCAACTTTGAGGGAGTTGGCGGCAGGCTGCGTATCGACCAGCACCCGGGTTCCCTCCGGAAGTTGCGGCCGCATGCTATTGCCGCGAATGCGCGCGGTTCGGTACCGTTGCTCGTCCACGATAACTTAGTTCACGAGCCACATTTCGATGGGGACGTTGGTCAGGGATTGCAGCGGAATCGGAGTCTGCGGCTCGGCGAACATCAGGTACTCGTGGGCGGTACGATGAAAGGCCGGATACTTGACGAGGTAATTGTTACGCGCTCGTGTCAGCAATTCACCGACAGTGGTCGGGAGGCCGCCACCTCTCGATGAGTTTCCGAGGAGGCTCAGAATTTCTTCGGCGAAACTCTTTTGCTCAAAGTAATAATCCACGCTGCACGGCGCGATCACAGCGGCAGCACCCATGTTGGTGAACAGCAATTCTTCTCCGAGCGACGGAGTCGACGCGCCGGGGAACGCGTAATAGCCGTTGAGGCAGGTGAACGTTGATATGATCGGCCACTTGTTCGTCGTATCAACCGACGGCACGTCGGTATTGTTGAAGATGTTCTCAGACGCCCATCGATCAACGTTTCCGTGACCGGTGTACATCATGAAGGCTGCTCCGTCATCGTCCTGAAGCGCGCTGTAAATGTCGGCCCTGATCGCAACTACATCCGCGCCGGAGAGCGGGATCGTGATCTCTTCAGAAGGGTGCCCGGTTTCCGACCAGATGCTTACGATTTCGGGAATGTCGGCGTGGAATCCTGCCTCGTTGTCGGTCACGAAAATCCCCGGTCGGTCGAGGCCGCGCAGGGTTTCGGAAATGTCATCGAAGAGGAGGATTTTGGTGACTGCTTCAGCAACTTCCGCCTCGGTTCGAGCGGGAATCCGAGAGTAGTAAACGTCCTCGAATCCGTCGCTGCCTTCGGTCAGACCGTACTGAAAATCGACGGGATTTTCGATCGCAATGCCGCCGGAGAGTGCGCTGTCTTCGACGTAAGGATGGATTTGTGCCCCGGTCTGAGTGCCTAGGTAATCCTTGGGATCGAGACTCCCGTGCCCGACGAGGAGCAGCTGGGGTAAGGGGACACGGGATGGCGCGTTGGCGAGGAGCCACTGGACTGCCTGGACGATCGCGTCGCGCGACTGCTGGCCACCGCTGAAGGTATCGTAGGCCGCCTGGGGATCGAGTTGAACGATTCCGTCACCGCGCCGCGTAGAGAGCGGAGCGAGCTCATCTTGGAAGATCGGGTCAGCGACATAGACGCCAGCGAGCATCTCGCCAGCTGGAGGGAGCGGGAGGCTCCGGGACGGGACGACGGCGGAGACGCTATTGATGGTCGAGACGTGTTGAACGTAGATCTTCGCGGCCACCGATGAGACTTCAAACTCGAAGGCTACGGTGCCATCGGCGTCGGTGAATGGAACAGCTCCAGTGATAATCGTGGGAGGGTCGAGCTGCGCGATGTCGAGGAGGAGGATGTCGCCTGCCGTCGTACCGCCGGGAAATCCACCTATCGTTACGCGGCGAGGAGAGATGTCCGATGCGATGTCGACCGTTGCGCTGAGCGTGCTCGAATCTACGCGCGGATATCCGCGCCACGACAGGTTGATCTTCTCGAGGTTTTGAATGTCAATGCCGCCACTGAAAGGGGAGCCTGCCGGGATGCCGTGACTGAAGGAAAGCATCGGCCCGTTGGGGAGCGGGACCGGCGCGTCGTAGCTACCATTGAAGGGCACACGACCATCCCAAATCGCCTGCGGTGAGTTGTAGGTCTCGAGAGCGAACTCGGCGTAGTGGTCAGGATAGTTGCCACTGAAGTTAAAGCCGTGGGCTTCGACCTGCATGGTCACGGTAGTTTCCGTCAAGTGATCGAAGACCGGCAACTGGTAGGACTCGGTCCCGCCGGAAAGGACACGGTGAAAGACGAAACGCTCGCCGAGGGGATTGATCGAACCGCGCTCATATCGCAGATTCCACTCATACTCGCGGGTGCGGTCCTGTGCGACCTCGGTGCCCCCGGGAGTGAGCGTCGAGAATGCGGCGCGGCTGTTCATGACCTGCGATGGGGATGACGCGCTCGGAGTCAGAAAGATTGAATCGGTGCGGTTTTCGGTCGTCTCGAACTTCGGCGCGTAGAGCCACAGGTCCGTGCCACCGATGACTCCACCGATCCCGATGTTCGTCCCGTGGTGGTCGGTGCCGAGGTTGGCGATTTCGCCTGCCGTGATGCCGAGATCTGCGAGAGGAATGCTGAGAATCTCGTCGCCGCCGGTGTGCCAAGCGCGGAGGGTTCCAGGGACAGCAGGGGGCGCGACGCCGCCGCGCGGCGTGCTGCTGCCCACGGGCACCTGCGTGAGTTGCGCGCCGTTAATGAACAATTCGCTGGCCATACGGGCGACGTCTGGGAATTCGCTGATAGGTACGAAGCGTGACGCGGGGCTGCGCGGCGACGGCGGAGTAAGCTCCAGCGTCGCGTCGCCCTCCATGAGGTCGCTATCGACCAGTACCTGTAGGGCCTGAATGGAACCAATACGAGCGGGGCGCAGCTCGACCGCGTCCTTCGCGAGATTCAGCCCGGCGCCGCGCTGGTCGATCGCGCGTAAAGTCCACGGAGCAGTTCCATCCCAAAACGGGGTCGCGAGAAGAAACGACTCAAGGCTGAGATCCAGAGGAGCGCCGACGCCGTTTGCCATGAGTGCAAGATCGAGATTTTCCGGGCCGGTTAACTGCGAAGGTGATAGGTTCAATGCCCGCGTGCCGCGCGGGCGCTGTCGCGGTTGATGGGAGTACTTCACCTGAACCGGTGAAGTTGAACGCGCACCGGTCTCGGTTGCGACTTCTCCCCCACTAGTGAGCTGGAACTCTGCCGGCGCGAGGACGGGGAGTGCTGATAAGAGTGTCGCGATTGCCAGAAGGCGAATGTGCATGGGGTCTTGCCTCCGTAATTGCAGTAGCCAATGAATTCAGTCTACTCGCGGATTACTGTGCGGAAAAGGGTGGGGCTCTGTCGATAGTAACGATTGCTTCGAGGAATTCGAGAATGTGGATTTAACGCCTCGCTGCGAATAATGCGCTTAACCAGCCCTGAGGTTGCCAAAAGCATTCGTTTGTTCCGCTGAGTCAGGCAATTTCTCAAGACTTCCACGTTCCAATAGGGGGCATGCCTCGTCGAGTTGCGGATAGTTTATGCGACTTGGTTTAGGGGGTAGAGTTCTCGAAAGCCGTTCTCGTTGACAGGCCACCACAGCACAACAAAAGTAAAGGTGTTCAACTCAGTGGAACTGTCCACCCGGTCGGGACCCCACCCCGAGCGATTGATTCGACCTAGGACGCGCCGTGAGATTTCTGTTCATCAACCAATACTATGCGCCCGACTTTGCTGCCACCGCGCAGCAGCTTTCGGATTTGTGCGAGCAGCTGGT
>JAUIJJ010000083.1 GCA_030431385.1 bacterium
ACCCCGATACCAAATTTCGCGAGGCCACGCCCGATGACTTCTGCGGTTTTATTCTCATCCTTCCATCCCTCGATACGAATCTTGATGTACCGTTCACCCACCGTGCTGATTTGGCTCACCAAAGTCGCCAGATAGACCTCGTAGGTAAACCAGCTAATTGCCAAAATGAGAATCACACCGTGGATGGTCAGCGGTTGTCCTGTTAAGCAATAGATGGTCATCACAATGGTCCAGAGAATCCCTAAGACGACCATTCAGCTTAGCCATTGCGATGCACGTTGCTCAATATAGAGCGCTTCAAAGATTGTTCGCCCGGATGCGCCAGTTTGCCAGATATCAATCGCCGCCGACTCCAGCACCCCGCTCGACCCAAACACCCTGCGTAAATCGAAGGGAAGCCACGCACCAGTAATTGTCTTCTTAACAGTTCCCATTTGAAGTAAAGGAAGAAGCAGAAATAAAGGTAGCAAACCACAGCAGCCGATCCAAATGAAGAGAACGACCGTCACAAGTGCGAGGAGGATTGACGCAAAAATGTAACCGGGGCTCATGCTCCCCTTGAGCTTGGTCCGACGAAACATCCGCTTCGAGTGGTTGTTTCTACGCTCATAGAACGCCTCCCAAATCGCGTTCGTCTTGTACCCATCCAATAACGGATCGAGGCGACGGTACCAATCGGGAAAAGGTTTCTTCATATTGACCTCGGGGTTTTGCGATTCTCAACTGCAACAGCACACCAATCTAACCCAAAGGCGGCAATTAGGAAATCTATCCCCGCACCGCGCCGGGGGCCATTTGTTCGAGCACCTCAAACCACCGCGGAAAGCTCTTCGCGATGTGCTCCGCCCCTAGAATCGTCAACCCGTCGCGACAACGCAGCGCGACAATACTCAGCATCATGATCACCCGATGGTCCCCCCGACCATCCACGTCGATTCCCCCCGCGAATCCTCCCGGCCAGCCCCTGACGATAATCGTGTCGGGGTCTTCCTCAGATTCATAGCGCACCGCCTTTTCCGGCTCCGGCGCGCCATCTCCCATGGCCGTCGCGTAGATCTTCCGCAGCTCGGCAATCGGCTCACGTACTCGATCGCATTCCTTGAATTGGAGATTTCGAACTCCGAAGAATCTCGACTCGCCGTCTGCCACCATCGCAACAGCCATCATCGCCAGCACCGCATCGGTGCAGAGATCACCGTTCACGTTTCGCCCCCGCAACGGCTCCATCGGCGAGCTCAATTCCATCACCATCGAGCCATCGCTGCCGATCTTGCGACTGACCCTGCAGCCGAGCGACTCATACCACGCCGCGCATTCTTTCTCGCCCTGCTCATCGTCGAAGAGGTGAAGCAACTTGATCGCGCTTCCCGGCACTGCCGCCGCCGCACCAAGAATCGCCGCCGACCCCGGCCAATCGCCGTTCGTCTCCCACCGCAGCGGCTTGTACCGTTGCCCGCGCCGAATCACATGAACATTGCGCTCGGTGCTCGTCTCCACCTGCACCCCCGCGCGCGTCATCACCTCGCGCGTTGTCTCAATCAGCGGCAGCGAACGCAGCGAGCCCGTCACGCTAATCCGCAGATGCGCGTCGAGCAGCGGCGCGAGAAACATCAGCGCGCTCGTGAACTGGCTGCTCACCGCACCCGACACCGCAACCGTCACCGGGTCCTCATCAGCCAACCCCTCCTCATCGCGTCGCTTTCGCAGGTGCGCAGAAATGCGTTCCATCCCGCCACGAAGAGTCATCGGAAGCCTGCCGTCGTCACCAGCGCACTCCACCTCCACACCGAGCTGCCGCAGCGCGTCGACCAGGTCCAGGTTCGGCCGCTTGCCCAGCGAATCCGAATAGTCAGTTTCCCAGCGAACCTCCGGAAGAAGCGCGCTCGCCGCCAGCAGCAGCCGAAAAACCGCGCCGGCGTTCCCCGGATTCAGCGGCGAATCTTTCTTCAGCAAATACGGCTCGCTGCCGAATCCACGAATGTATAGCCGCGCGATTTGGGGCCCGTTCTCGACGGTGAAATCAATCGACGCGCCGCCGTGATCGATCGCGTCTATGTGCGCCCCGAGTCCGCGACAGCACCGCACCATCGCCACCGAATCGTCCTGCACCGCAGGGCGATAAACCGCGCTGTCGCCCTCCGCCAGGCAACACGCCAGAATGTATCGTGTCGTGTAATTCTTGGAAGAAGGCGCGTCAACGACGCCGGAGAGGGGAACGGCCGGAGGCTGGACATGGACACTGCGGGGCATGGCGAATTCGCTCAAAGTTTGGAGTTGGGAAAACATCGCTCTGCCTTCCACGCTCACTACGTGAGCCGAACGATTGCCCCGGCGCGATGAAATTCCCGCTCACTTCTTTTGCCCGCAGGTAAAGCGTATGGCAAGAAACTCTTCTGTTTAAAAGTAGCATAGGGGGATGAAATGGCACGTGCTTCGTCATCACGGCGCGAGTTGGCCGAGGCGAGACTTCCAGTAAACCCGGGAATCGTGTGCCTCGGCCACGCTCTCAAGGAAACCTTGGAAGTCAAACTAGCCCGTAAGAGTCTAGAAATGGCCGTCAAAATGGGCGGCGGTCGGCTGCTCAAGGGCATGTCCATCAGCGACGGCGGCGATGGGTTTCTCGACGCCTTTTCCGAATTCCACGATGGAGGCTTCCAGCGCGTCGTCACCACCAACCCCTTGGGCAAACTCGCTACCACAGAATTCTTCCTCTCCCATGACGGCACCATCGCAGCCATCGAGGTCGCCCGTTGCGCCGGACTCTCAACCATTCCTAAAAGCCAGCGCGACCTCATGAATTCCGGCAGCGGCTCCGTCGGGCATCTTCTCGCCCGCGCCGTTGGATGCGGAGCCAAAGAGATTCACATCGGCCTCGGTGGGTCAGCAACCTGCGACGGCGGAGTCGGAATGCTCGTCCGCATGAGAGAAGAGCGCCTCTACGGCACCTCCAACGGAATCAACATTTGCGCGCGCCACCTCGACGACCCGCCAGAGATCGACTTTGCGGCCCTTCGCGAATGGCTCGGCGACACAAAGATCATCGCCTACTGCGACGTCTCGAACCCGCTCCTCGGCAGGCGCGGCACCGCCCAAGTGTTTGCTCCCCAAAAGGGGGCCAACCAAGGCGTCGTCGAAATTCTCGAAGAAGGCATGGAGCGATGGGCCGATCAGATTGAGAACGCAATCGGCGAGCGAATCCGCGACGACGAGGGCGTCGGCGCTGCTGGCGGAATGGGTTTCGCACTCGCCGCCCTCGGCGCCCGACTCGTCCCCGGCGCGCGCACGTTCTGCGAGCTAGCCGGCGTTCCCGCCCTCCTCTCCGAAGCCGATCTGGTCGTCACCTGTGAGGGGCGTTTCGACAAAAGCAGCCTCGACGGAAAGGCCCCGTGGACTGCCGCGCAGATGGCCGTCAACGGCGGCTCCCGAGGCCTCATCCTTGCCGGAGTCGCAGAAGCAGACGCCTGCGAGGAAGCCCTCGAGCAGGGAATCAACGTCGTCGAGTTCTCCCGCGACGCCCCTCCCGCGCAACTCTCCGCGCTCTCCTTCAACCTACTTTCTCGTGGCCTGGTTCAGTTCCTGAACGAACGCACCTAACCCTAAAAAGGGCGAATCCCGGACTCCCCATGCAGTCGGTCAAGATTGCGGGAAGTCCGGGACCACACCACGATCACCTTAGCGGGGCGGCGCCTCCTCAGTCGGGGTTGGCGTCGGCGTCGGCGTGGCTGTCGGAATCGGCGTCGGCTCAACTGCTTCCGTGTCCGCGATATCCATCAGCAGATCCGCATTCATGTCGTAAACGGTCTCACCCATCGCGCCCAGAATATGCCCCGCGATGCGCAGGCGGCTCGGCGGATTGGGATCATCCGTTAGGTAGGCACCCTTGAATCTCAGCGCGTCGTAGAACTTGTCTCCGAAACGCTCAGCGCCGTCCACCGGGCGACGCCCGCCGATGCGGTAGATATCGCCGCTTGGCGGAGTCCCATTTCCCGGTGCGTAGATCGAGGCAAGAATCGCCGCCTCGGTCGCAGTCGGTTCCATGAGGTTCCCGAGCTCCATCGCAATGCCGTCCTCGGCATTGGAAGTCAGCACGTAAACCCATGCTGCACGATCTGCCACGCCGATGTTGCTGAAGCCCTGCGGCCCGTAGCTGTAGTAGCGGAGCTGTTGGTAAAACTCCTCACCACTCGCAGCAAGATCGATCGGCGTGAAGCTCCCGTCGAGCGGGTTGATGGTGCCGGAGCGTTGTGTCGCGGGAAACGGATCATCGATCAAGAACTCGCTGATGTATCCCAGCGGCGTTGTGAGCGCGGAAAGCGCCGCCGCGTTACCAGTCGCTAGGCCAAACGGATAAAGTGCTCCGTTGTCCGAGGCGTAGCTTTCAAGCGCAGTCGCAAGCATACGCATCTTCTGCACTGCTTCGACACGTTCAGAAATCGCCTGCCCTTGTCGCAGTTCCGGCAGAACAGCCGCGAACAGCATGGCTATCACGATCACCACAACTGCGATCTCAGGAGCCGTCGCGCCACGTCTCATCGGCGCCTTCCGTTTCCTGTACTTTCGGTGTATTGAAAACACTCCACTATCTCCTTTCGAGATGGTATTGCCGTCCCGGGTGCGCGCACATTGTAGCGCATACCGGACTCCGATAGGTAACGGAGGACGAACCTTGCGAAGGGGATGAGTGGTTTAGGAGGGAGGGTGAGTTTTACTTCGGGTGACTTACCAGCGCTGGCTGAAAATTATATGGGGCAAAGATCGACCACTGGCAACCGCGCATGCGCACGGTTGCTACTTTTATTCGTCAGAAGATGATACGCGAGATCGACAACATCGACATCGCGAAAACCCTGTATCCATGGGGCAGAAATGCAACATCAGGCTTTGACGCTCTCCGCCCTGAGGAGCGCGTTATCAGTCGTCTCCTCTTCCTCGACCCGGCCTAAAGGGACGAGGTTCCACAACCTCTCGTGGAAGTAGTAAAGGCCCAGCTTGATAACGAAGTCCGCTCCACCAATTGCAGCGCCGAGACCCGCCTGACCTGTAACAATCGCTGCAACCGATGCTGTCGCCAGCGAACCGAGAATTCGGTAGCTGATTGCCTTCGCGATGCTTCGTGAATGTGTGTCCATTTCCTGATTCCTCATTTGAATTCGTTGAGAGTTTATGCCGCGTCGAACGCGTCGACGCCGATCCTGTGCGCGAAGTCGCCAAAGCGCTCCCCGCTGTTGCGCTGTTCCCGCCAATGCTGAAGCAGCCGTGCGATCTCTCCGGGGAGTTCCTCGCTCGTGACCTTTTCCCGGTACAGATGGTTCAGGCGAACGCCGTGGGGGCTGCCGCCAATGTAGAGGTTGTATTTACCCGGCGCGCATCCCAGCAGCCCAATCTCCGCCGCAGGCGCACGCGAGCACGAGTTCGGGCAACCGCTGATCCGAATCGTTACGTCCTCATCGCCGAAACCGAGCTCCTCAAGCTGGCCGATCAAGGCGGGGGAGTACCGTTCCGCTTCCGCCAACGCCAGACCGCACGTCGGCAGCGACACGCAAGACATCTCGTTGCGACGCAGCTGCGATAACCCACCGCCGCCAATCGAGATACCGTGTGCCTTCAGAATGCGATCAACTTCGCTCTGATCTTTTTCCCGCACGTTTGCGAGGATCAGGTTCTGCTGACCGGTCAGCCGCACCTGCACTCCGAAGCGCTCGACGATCTCGCGAATCGCGCCCCGCTGTTCCCTCAACCGACCGTTCTCGATAAAGACCCCCGCGTAGAGCAGCCCCGTCTGCCGTTGCTCGTGCCAGCCGAGGTGATCGTGCGTCTGCCACGCGCTCTCGGGAATGTGGCGCGGCGCTTCAATCTCCCGCCCAAGCCGACGGGATAACTCACCCGCCATCCATTCGATGCCCAGCTCCGCGATCAGGTACTTGATCCGCGCGTTTTTTCGGTCGAGTCGGTTGCCGAAGTCCTTCTGAATGAGGATAATCTGTTCGATGGTATCGAGCAGTTCATCAGGCTGCACGAACACGAGCGCATCACCCAGCCGAGGAAAGGTATTCGGGCGCGAGTGCGACGCACCAAGCCCTCCCCCAACGATCAGGTTGAAACCCTCAATGCGCTCTTCGCTATCGCGAATCGCCACAATCCCGAGGTCCTGCGTGAACACGTCCACGCAGTTATCCTCGGGAATCGTCAGGCCGATCTTAAACTTACGCGGAAGCAAAGTCGTACCGTACAACTCGTCCGTCTCATCGTGAGGAAGGGCAACGCGCGGCGCGACACCATGGGCGCGCTCGCCGTTCACGAAAATCTCGTAATACGCCGCCGACTTCGGAAGAAACCGCTCAGAAATCTCCCGCGCGATCTGTGGGAACGACTCGCGCCCGCGCCACCCGGGCGTTCCATCGATATCAGCCACAGGGCACGACATCGTGTTCCGCACGACATCGCCGCACGCACCATAGGTCGTCAGCAGCCGCGTGTTCAGGACCTGCACCAAATCCCGCAGCCGCGTTTTCCCTACACCATGGAACTGAATCGTCTGACGAGTCGTCAGACGCAGCGAGCCGTTCCCAAACTGATCAGCGATGTCATCGAGCACCAGATACTGTTCCGGCGAGAGCACACCACCGGGAACCTTCGTGCGGATCATGAACGAGAAGTCCTTCTCCTCGCCCGCGCGCCGCCGCTCGATGCGCGTATCGCGATTGTCCTGCTGGTACATCCCGAAGTGCTTCATCAACTGAAGCGAATCCTCGGAGACGTCGCCCCTGCTGGCGTCGGTGATCTCTTCAAACACCGCGCCACGCAGGTTCGACGAACGAGCCTTGATCTGCTCAACTTTGCTTTTCTTCTCGTCGGGCGCGTGCAAGCCGCGCTCACGGAGAATCTGCTCGGAAGTAGTCTGCTCAGGCATTGACCAGTTCCCTTGTCGAGGCCTTCTCGATACCGAAAAGAACACCGCGACTCACCAGCTCCGCGACGATCTCCGCAGCCGATTCCTCCACTGTTTGCTCGCCCGTATTGACGTAGATTTCGGGGCTTACCGGCTCCTCATAGGGAGCGCTGATCCCCGTGAATCCCTTGATCTCACCAGCGCGGGCCTTCTTGTACAGTCCCTTCGGGTCCCGCGCCTCGCACACGTCCAGTTCCGCGTGAACGTGAACCTCCAGAAAATCCCGCGGCTGCAAAGCGCGCGCCGTTTCCCGGTCCTCGCGATAGGGGCTGATGAACGCCGTGAGGTTAATCGTCCCCCCGTCCGTGAAAAGCTTCGCCACCTCGCCGATGCGACGGATGTTCTCCGCGCGATCTTCCGGCGAGAATCCAAGATCGCCATTGAGTCCCTGACGAATGTTGTCGCCGTCGAGAACGTAGGTACTCGCGCCAAGCTCGTGGAGTCGGCGCGCCACTTCGTTCGCCAGCGTCGACTTCCCCGAACCTGAAAGTCCTGTAAACCACAGCGTCGCGCCACGATGACCGTTGCGCTCCTCGCGCTCGCCTCGCGTGACGACCTGATCGTGCCAGGTCAGGTTCCGATCCGCTGCAGTGATCTGCGCGTTCTCCGCACCGATCCCGCGATACGCTCTGATCAGGATCTCCGAAGTCTCAGGACGAAGCACGCGACCATCCGGCGTCTCGCCATTCGAAAGCTGCTCGCGAAGCGCGCTACCAGAAATTGAAACCGGCTTCCACCCCTTGCTCGCGTGCTCCTCGATCAGCCCAACCTTGCCGAGCTCTTCGTAGTAAGCAGCAAAACCGATCTTCACCGGTTGAATCGAGAGCTCGCCGTTCAGGTTTTCGAACTTCTCCTGAGCATCAAAGTCGCCCCAAATCGCCGACTTGTCATCGAACGGTGCATCCGCGTGCTTGCGACCAATGACGATGTGCGAAAATCCGTAGTTCTGGCGGTAGATCGCGTGTTGCAGCGCCTCGCGCGGACCGCCGTAGAACATCTTGATGTCCAGCGCATAGAGGTCGAAGACGTCGTTGATGTCATAGCCTGCGCGTTCCCAAATCGCGCTGTCCGAATCTCCCTGACCCAGCAGCTTCTCGTCGCGGAGTCGCTCATAAGTTTCGAGGCGCACCGCCGCCGAAACGTCGTCGCCCTTCGTCTCCCCAATGAGCGGATTCAGCACGACCCCCGCGCGAAGCCCCTGCGCCGTCAGCCGTTCCACCGCAGCCACCATTGCGTACTCATGCGCGCGATGGAGAGGGTTTCGCGTCTGAAACGCCACCGCAGCATCCCAACCGCTCGACGCGAGTTTCGCGCGAACCTCGCGCGGCGAAAACGCGTGACGGTCGCGAATGTCCGATGGGTTTTTCTCCCAGGGGAAAACATGAATCGCGCCGCCAATCAGCCACTCGCGCTCGTCGCTCGTCACGATTCGCGCCCCGGGGTGATCGGTCCGCTCGGTCCCGTAAATCGCCTTGATGTAGCGCGCCTTGTCCCACTTGAACACATCTTCGACCTCAAGCAATGCAAGCGGCCTCTCCGTCTCATCGACGAGCACTACCGCGCCGCCTGCGCTCACCGCCGCGCGCTCGGCGTTCGTGATTGGAAACGCAAACGGGATCGCCCACGCATAGGACTTCCCGCCGCGGATGATCCGCTCTTCATCGAGAACCCGATGGAATTCACCCTGCGACTGTGGCCCCTCGAGCGGCGTCAGCGCGCCATCGCCGAAGCGGCGCACCGTCGAAACGTCGCCGCTGCGAATCACTACCCGCGCCGCATTGGAATTCTTGGCAAGCAGCTGCTCGGCCCTCTCGCGTGTTACAAGGCGCTCGTTCAAATCAGATGCGCCGCCGTGGACTGGAACTGGAAGAAAGGTCATTTGGAATCTCCTATGATTCGTCGTCAGAATTGGTGCCGCGCTAGACGGCAAGATCGGCGAGTTTCGCCGGTTCAGTTGAGTGTGAATTGAGGTTCGTAATCACAGCGCGGAAACCAGCCTTGGCCGCCGCCCGTGCCGTCGAATCGTCGCCGACCACTGCCGTCAGCCGATCCAAGGGTGCCGCAGGATACGCCGCGACAAAACGCGCCACGGCCGCTTCCCGCTGAAGGGATACGTATTCAGTAAACGCCCAATCGACCGGGCGCGGTTGTCTGTGATTTCGTCGATAAGTAGGAAGGTGAAGCAGTCCTGAATCCGCCGCGTCAGTCGCCGTCGCGAGAGCCGCCCCATCAGATCGCAGCCGATTCGCCAATTCCCCGGCGTCGCTGACGAAGAGGTCCGGAACGATTCCGACCGCCCGAAGCCCATCCGCCGCAGCATCTCCCGCCGCCGCGATTCGACCGCGAAGGGACCGTAAGTCCAGACCCGATTGCAGCAGCAGGTCGACGAACCCGGCAACGCCCTCGCCATCTTCGAAAGCGATCCATGGAAGCCGAAGCGCCTCCGCCAGTCGCTGCGCCAGACCCGGCTCGCTCGCCAACGAGAGTTGCTCGACCGTCCACAGTGGGCGGGGGAGCAAACTTACCGACGGCGAAATCGCGCTGAAGCGCTCCCGCGTTGGCGTGCCCTGCTCAGTCAAAACGACCGTCGGCTGATGTGTCGGAAACGGCAGCGAATCCGCCGCGCCTGCCGAGTCGCCAACGATCAAAACGCCCGGCGGTTTGAGGCCCTCGCGCCGAACTTCCGCAGCGATTCCACCAAGCGTCGAGTGCACCGCACGCTGACGATAAGTGCTCGCGTCAGTCACCAGTGCAGCGGGAGTGTGTTCGCTCCAGCCATCCGACTGAAGTTGCTCCGCCACGCGCTCCAACCGACCCATCGCCATGAGGTAGAACAGCGTGTCCGCTCGAGGAGTCGCCGCGATCCCATCGTCTTTCTGATGGCCAGTCACTACTGCGAAGCTGCGCGCGTTGCCTCGAACAGTTGCCGGAGCAAGCCCGCCAACAGACGCCGCCAACGCGCTCGTGACGCCGGGGACGATTCGCGTCCGGACTCCGCGCGAAACGAGATACTCGTACTCCTCGAAGCCGCGCCCGAACACGAAGGGATCGCCGCCCTTCAAGCGCACCACGAACCGGCCCTCGGCCGCTTCCTGATAGAGCACCGCGTTGATGTCGTCTTGTAGATCACGGCGATCACCGGGGAGTTTCCCCGCATCGATCAACTGCGCGGCGACATGCGCGAACTTCTCCAGAATCGCCTCACTACCGAGACGATCATGGACAATGACGTCGGCGCGTTCGAGCGCTTCGCGTCCTGCTTCGGTCAGAAGCCCCGGGTCACCGGGGCCTGCGCCAACAAGCCAAACTTCGCCTGTGGATTCGATATACCGCATCGCAACATCCCTTTCGTAGGGAAGAGGACCGCCGAAAACTCAGCAGCCGGTGCGCAGCGATGAACAGCCGAAGAATCGATCAGCCGGAAGCCGTGATTCTCAAAGGTCTGCGGTGAGGGTGCCTGCACGATTCTCGTGCGGCAGCAGCGCCGTTACCGGGTGTTCATCGGGATGTCAGTGGTTGAAAAAAGGAAGGGCCTGTTGGGTCAACAACAGGGGCAGCACATACACATACAGGAAAGAATGAGGGGAGAGGACACGCGGGAAGAATTGATAGAAAGACGCTCGCCGTTCACCACGGAAGGCGGCGCGAAGCTGATCGCTGTGCGCTGAAAACTATTTCCTGAAGGCATTTCTTTATACCTGCCTCGTGAAGTTACTGCGCTTCGTGTCACGGACCCGGTTCCCTGTCAACTGCTGAATCGACACTCACGTTCCAATTTCAATTTCACCTATCGATTCTCGGTCCAACCGGCCATTATCCCCCGCAACCACTCGCAAAATGCTCTCGCTCGTGTTGGCGATTCGCCCCCGGAACTCGCCGCGACGATCACGCCCGAACCCTCCTCGCGAAGCACTGCAGGAAAAATCACAGTCGACTCCTCAGCGCAGTCCACTACGTTCACCGCGACCCCGAGCCTCCGGCACAGTTCGCCAATCTCTTGGTTAACAACGCGCTGATCAGTCGCCGCGATCACGAGTTGATAGTCAGTGAGCAAAACTACATCCGCCACCCACTCACACTCAACATAATCAATCGTACCATTCCTACACAACTCGCGCAGTGCATCCGTGATCGCAGGACTCACGACCCGCACCATCGCCCCGCCTTCGAGCAGCGCGTTCGTCTTGCTGCCGGTGGCGTGGGTGACCTCCACCGGCTCGGTCCGCTCGGCGAGCACGTCCAGCGTGCCTTCGCCGCCATCGGCGATGGGGAGCTCGACCACCTCGGCGTCGGGCGCCACGGAGCGGATCCCGCGCGCCATGGCCGCCGCCGCCTCGGCCGCCGACGCTGAGCCCTTGAACGCATCGGGGGCGACGACGACCTTCATGCGCTCGCCTTCTGACCGCTCGGCCTCGATGCGACCGTCGAGCCCCGACAAACGGGCCGGCGCGCGACGCTGAAAACCACAAGGAACACCC
>JAUIJJ010000084.1 GCA_030431385.1 bacterium
CGCGCTAAAGCAGAGTTTCTGGCGCATGCCGTGACTGTAGTTTTCAATCAGCTTGTCCGCCGCGTGATCGATCTTGAAGAGCGGAAAGTATTTATCGATGCTGTCCTGAATCTGTTTCTTCGGTACTTCATAAAGGTTGCCAATGAAGTGCATGAAGTCCTTGCCGGAAAGCTTTTCATATAGATACGGCGTATCTGGTATATACCCAATCAACCGGCGGGCAGCGAGTGGTTCCAATTGAATGTCGTGGCCATGAATTGTCGCCTTTCCCTTCGCAGGTCTTAGAAGGCCGGTGATAATCTTGATCGTCGTCGTTTTGCCCGCGCCGTTTGGCCCCAGGAAACAGAAGAACTCACCCTCGGGGATAGTTAGGCTTAGGTCGTCGACAGCGAGAAAGCCATCGTAGTCCTTGGAAATGTGATCGAGGTGTAGCATACTTAACGCTCTCTCCAGTCGCAGCTTAATCCATACGTTCCATCAGGCTTTGTGTCAGCATTCCAAACGCGCTCAAGCCACCGAAAATCTCTCCGGAACTTTCACCAGTGAATTCGTCGGCGTCGTAGGCGGGTACTTCGGGTATGTAAAACAGTTCGGGGTATTTTGGCAGGGCAACCGAGGGCTCAAGGCGCTGCATCACCAGCGTCGCTGCTGAATCAGTCGTGGCACCGCCAGACCCACCGGGCATCACCAGCGGGATCTCTCGTCGCCAAACGTACCCGAGATTGTCCACCCACAGCACGTTGGTGACATTGTGAAGTTTCATGAGGACTTTGCGCAAGAACATGGGTTCATCGTCTATCATCTCGAACTTGTCGTCGACATAGGTGACTTGAACTTCGCCGCGCCCGCCGGTGATTGGTTCGTAGATGTCGAGGGTGTAAACTTTGCCCTTGGTGAGCATGTTGCCCTTGAGTACCGGCGCCACGGAATCCGACATCGTCACGGATCGTTCAAGCGGCAATTCACGATACTGGACCGCGTCATCGCGGCGCAGCCGAATTCGAAGCGTTCTGGATTCGATGTGAGCCGCGACCTCCCAAACGCCGGGAGGCAGATCGCCTTCGGAGAGCTCTTCAGCAGAGAGAGGCTCCTGCCCAGCACCAGCCAGATTGAGCCGCACGCGAGCATACTCCATTTCCAGCCGGCGGTTCATTCTCGCAATCGAGGTGATCCGCGCGCGCAGGAACGTCGTGATCTGGGCGTTCATGCCGACGATGTAGCCGTCGCCTTCGGGGGCTTCTTCCTCGGCGATAACGTGCATCGACCCGAGCTTCAGCCCACCGAGCTTGATTTCGTAGTAATCGTCCTGGTTAACCCAGCTATCGGAGAGGACGCGCTGGTCGATCTCGATCCCTTCGCCACGGCTCCATTCCGGGATCACGTGATCCCGGAAAAGGAAGAACATCATGGTGAGAAAGAAAATCGTCACCAGAGCTGACTGAAGGAACCGTGTCATCGCATGCCTGCACCGTCGAGAGGTCTCGGAACTGTGCAAGGCACAATCCGGGCCGGTTTGGCAAACTGAGCCGGAACCCCTCCGGTGGCAAGCTCTTGTTAACGGGCGGCAGCTTGATTAGAAGAGATGCCAGCCCTCGACGGCGCTTGTTGCCACGTTTTGGCCGAGGAACGCCAGCAATTCCGAATCGGTCACGATTCCGTCCGTCAGGTCGACCCCCACCAACTCCGCAGGTAGCACGACGTCGTCGTAGTGGACATAATCGAACTGGGCGACGAGGTCCGGTGTGCCGGTCATGTCGTAGACGGTTTGGTTGTGCGTGTAAGGATCAATGCCAGAGACCGTGTTCCAGTCGGTGTAGCAGGTGAGGCCCGCCTGAAGCGTCGGGCCGAAGTCCGGTCGATGGTAGCGGCGATGGACTTCCCATGGATCATTGCCGGGCTTGCGCAACATGATGACGTACTCTCCAAGCCGCGCGACCTGAATGAGCGCGTTGGAGCTCGGTGCGTTGTCGATCTCAAGGACCGATACACTGTTGATCGTTGTCTTGACCTCAAACTGATAGGTTCCCGGCGTGTCTGCCGCGCCGGTCGAGAGGAACACGTAGTTTTCCCCACCAGAGGCCCATTGGGTGGTCGGATCGGTGATGGCCCGCGGCTCGCGCACCATGATTCCCGCCAGCGAATAAATCTGCCCCGGCGCGCTGTCGCCTGCCCGGTTCTCTGTGTGGACACTCACCGTGATGGCGAAGCTGTCCGAGGTGACTTCCTTGAACGCGAGGACACCGCGCCAGTTCTCGTACCAACTCGAGGAGTAGGGCATCATCGTCATCCATCCGCTTCGAGTCGTGTCGATATCGAAGCCCTCTAGCTGGTCGGCGTTCCAGCCCTCGACGACGTTGATCCGCTGCCAATCGGACAAAGTGGCCGCATCCTCAAAGTCATCTGACATCGCCGCGAGTTGTGCGTGGCCGCTCGAAACGGCCGCAGATGAGATCAGTAACGCGCTGATGCCGGAGAGTAGGTTCTTCATGATCATAGTCCTCGTGGGGTGAGTGTCGGGCGAGTATCCGCGACGCTTTGGAATTCGTCAACTGACCAAACGGTCAGGGCACCAAACCTCACGCGCCACATGGTTCCCGCCGCATGGTACTAAGCTTGCAAACCTCCCCTTTCATCATTTCACTTTCGAGGGCCACCAATGAGCGCAGACACATTGCACGATCAGGAAACTCATCACTTTCAGGCTGAAATCTCCCAGCTGCTGGATATCGTCATTAACTCGCTGTACACCCATCGCGAAGTCTTCATTCGCGAATTGGTGTCAAATGCCGCCGATGCGTCAGAGAAGTTCCGCCATGAAGCACTGACTAACAAGGAGTTAGGCGAGGGCGACGCGGCCCTTGAAATCCGCATCGACGTCGATAAGGAAGCCGGAACATTCACCATCACCGACTCGGGCATTGGCATGAGCCGCGACGAGCTCTCGGAGAACCTGGGCACCATCGCCCACTCCGGTACGAAGGCTTTCCTCCAGAAGATTAAGGAAGCCGCGAATCAGGATGTGAGCCTCATTGGCCAGTTTGGCGTGGGCTTTTACAGCGCCTTTATGGTGGCGAAAAAGGTTACAGTGGAGACTCGCTCGTTTCACGCTGACTCACAGGGGTGGGTCTGGGAGAGCGAAGGCACGGGCCAGTACACCATCTCCCAAAAGGATGATCTCGCCCGTGGAACTCGGATTCATATCGAACTGAAAGACGACGCGACCGAGTACGCTGAGGACTCGCGCATCAAGGACGCCATCCGACGCTACTCGAACTTTGTCCCGATTCCCATTTCCGTCAACGGCGAGAAAGTAAACACCGTTCAGGCGATCTGGACGCGGAATCGTTCAGACATCACTGAAGAAGAGTATACCGAGTTCTACAAATTCGTCGCCAATGCCTGGGACGAACCGATGTTCCGTTTGCACTTCAACGCGGATGCGCCGCTGGCGATTCGCGCGCTGCTCTACGTTCCGAAGGAGAACCCCGAACATCTTGGCCTCGGCAAGATGCAGCCGGGCGTGGACCTGTATTGCCGCAAGGTGATGATCGAGAAGCACCCGGAGAACCTGCTGCCCGAGTGGATGCGTTTTGTGCGCGGAGTCATCGACAGCGACGACCTGCCCCTAAACATTTCCCGCGAGACATTGCAGGACAGCGCGCTCATTCGCAAGCTCTCCAAGGTCATCACGGGCCGCTTCATCAAGCACCTCGCTGAGCAAGCGAAGAACAACGAGGAAGAGTTCTCGAAGTTCTACGACACATTCGGAAATTTCATCAAGGAAGGCGCGACCCAGGACTTCGCCCATCGCGACGATCTGGCGAACTTGCTCCGCTTTGAAAGCTCTGCGTTGGAAGCTGGAAAGAAGACATCGCTGCTCGACTATGTTGGTCGCATGAAAGCCGAGCAAAAGGACATCTACTTCATGAACGGCCCGAGCCGCGAAACAATCGAGGCCGGTCCCTACGTCGAAGCGTTCCGCGAGCGCGAGATTGAGGTGCTCTATACGTTCGATCAGATCGACGACTACGTGTTCATGCAGCTCGGCGAGTACCAGGAGAAAAAGCTGGTCAGTGCCGATCGCGGTGACATCGAGCTGTCAGACATTGACGCAAAGGAAGGCGAGGAACTGTCGAGCGAGGACTCCGAAGCGCTTTGTGGTTGGCTCAAAGAGACCCTCGGCGACCGCGTTGGCAGCGTTCGCGTTTCCAAGCGCCTCGTCTCCAATCCGGCCATCGCCGTCACCGGTGGAATGATGTCGAGCGCGATGCAGCGGCTGATGATGTCTGTCGGAAAAGACGAGACGTTCGATGGCAAGACCATGACGCTTGAGATCAACCCACGTCATTCGCTGATTCACCGATTGAATGCGCTCAGGAACGATAACAAGGACTTCGCCAACGAGCTGTCCGAGCAACTCTACGACAACGCCCTGCTGGCGGCTGGTCTCTTCGTCGATCCTCGCGCGATGGTTGACCGGCTGAACAAGCTGCTGACCAAAGCCGCAGGCGGGTAACCAGAAGGACTTCAAGCGAGATCAGAGAGCCGGGCCGAATTGTTTCGGCCCGGCTCTTCTTTTCAGATGCTATCGTATCGGAATTCGAATTGAACGGTTCCGGTTCTGCCAGTCTCTGTGTATCACAACCATGGTCATTCACTCGAATTCAAATCCTCGGAAAGTCGAAAGTTTTGGTGGCGCACCCCTAGTCTGAGCGAGAAGTTTCACCGATTTTTTTGACTGACCATCCAAACCACAGTGCCGACGAGCTAGGGGAGCAGTGAGATGAAGTCTGCCAAGTATGTTCGGAAGTCCATCCAGTTAATCGTCATTTCAGCGACGCTCACGTTGAGCGGCTGCATGATCGGCCCGAGTTATGAAGAGCCGACAGTCGATATGCCAACTCACTGGACCATGAGCGAACTGCCGCCGGGGATCACCGGTGCTCCCAATGAGCAAGTCGCGTGGTGGGACTCTTTTCAGGACCCGCTGCTATCGGAGCTCGTCGCCGAGGCGTTGCGCGAGAACCTTGATTTGGAGGCCGCTGGCCTCCGGGTGCTCCAGTACCGGGCGACCAAGGTTCGCGCGGCATGGGGTTTGGCACCCATTCCCCAAGCTAAAGCGAGCTATGGCAGATCCTACTACAGCAAGAACGTCAAACCGGAGGTCGAGGTCAGCGGTGGGCAGGTCAACTTCCAGAAGGGGCAGTTCGCGATTGTCGGTGATCCGGCCATTCAACTCGTATCGCCCCCCTCACTCTCCGTAACTCGTCCGAAAGTCAGCCTTGCGGATCACATTGATGTTTATGGTGTTGGATTGTCCGCGCTTTGGGAACCGGACCTCTGGGGAAAGACTCGCAGGCGGATCAAGAGCGCGGCGGCGCAGCAGGATGCGTCGATTGCTGAGTACGACAACATCGCTGTCGTCATCGCTTCAGAAGTCGCCTCTACCTACATTCAGATTAGGACCGTTGATGCCCGCATCGAGCAACTGGAGCGCAACGTCGAGCTGTTGGGTGATCTCTCAAATCATTCGGGCAGTGGTGATCTTGGTTCCGGAAATGTCGCCTTGGCGGGATCGCTTTCCGGTGATGCAAAGGCGAGGCTGATCGATCTTAAGACTGCGCGCACACACTACGAAAACGCGCTGTGTGTCCTCTTGGGAGTCATGCCCGGTTCTCTCGATGAGCGACTTGGGAGCGGCCCGATTCCAGTTCCGCCGCCGGAAATCGCCATCGGAATTCCCACCGATTTGCTCCGCCGACGCCCTGATGTTCGCGCGGCCGAGCGGCTCGCCGCAGCGCAGAGCGAGAAGGTCGGTATCACAAAGGCGCGGCTCTACCCGTCTTTCACTCTGCTCGGCTCCATCGGACTCTCCGCCAGCAACTCCGGTGATTTGTTTGATAGCGATAGCGAGAAGAAGGCATACGGCGCGGGTGTCAGCTGGGACATTCTCCTCTACCCGTTCATCCAAGAGCGCGTCCGGATCGAAGAGGCTAAGTACCAAGAGTCCCTCATCAATTTTCAGAACGTCGTCATCAAAGCGGCGGCCGAGGCCGAGAACGCTCTCGCCTCTTACGCAAACGCGCTTGAGAAGACCGACGTTCTTGCCCAGAGCGCCCGGTCAGCCGACGAGGCCACCGACTTTCGCATGGATGCCGTACGCGAGGAAGACTCGGCTTTCGATTCCGCGTTTACCGCGATGGAATACCGGCTCTCTCAGAACGACAAGTACATCGAAGGAATGGGAACGCAGGCCATCGCCATGGTTCGCCTCTACGCTGCCCTCGGTGGCGGTTGGGAAGTGCAGGCCGGTACACCGTTCGTGAAGGAAGAAGTCAAAGAAGCGATGCGCGACCGCACGGACTGGTGGTCGTTCGGTGGCCGCAAGCGACTCGATCAGACCCGATAGTGAGAACGATTGATCGGGAGGTCCCTCGGGACCTCCCGTTACGCGCTCTCGCTTGAGGCGGCGACCTCGTCTTTCTCGGCCTGCTCGGCTTCCATTTTGGCGACTTCGTTGGGTAGGACTTTGAAAAACTTGGTCAGTTCCTTTTCCCAGTTTTCCAGAATTCGCCCGGCGACTGCTGAGCCTGTCTTCTCTGAGTGATCCTTGAGGAGGCCGCGCAGTCGCGTTTCGTCTCCGTTGCGGTTCACCGGATAGAGGCCCACCAGCTCCTTGTTGCAGCGGCTGGTGAACTTTCCTTCCTCATCATATACAAACGCGAGCCCGCCGGTCATGCCAGCGGCGAAGTTGCGGCCGACCGGCCCAAGCACGACGACGGTGCCACCAGTCATGTACTCGCAGCCGTGATCGCCGACGCCTTCGACGACCGCGTTCGCGCCGGAGTTTCTGACCGCGAAGCGTTCACCAGCGCGTCCGCGCGCGAAGAGCTCTCCGCCGGTTGCGCCATACAGCGTCGTGTTGCCGATGATTGAGTTCTTCTCTGCGGCGAAGGTTGCGCCGCTCTCTGGGCGTACGACGATCTCGCCGCCCGCCATGCCCTTGCCGACATAATCGTTCGCTTCGCCGTCGAGGTGGAGGCGAAGTCCGTTGATGCAGAAAACACCGAAGCTCTGCCCGGCGGTGCCCTTGAATCGGACTAAGATGTCGCCGTCGCTGGCGAGCCCCTTGTCGCCGTGAAGGAACGCAATCTCGCCGGCCAGCCTCGCACCGACTGATCGATCCGTGTTCTCGATCGGATGGGAGAGCTCAACCTGTCCGCTCCCTGAGCGAATCACTTCCTGAGCGTCTTGAATCAGATTGTCGTCCACGTTCATGTGCATGTGGACGTTGTTGTTCCTGCCGCGGATGCGACGGTGGGGGCGCTTGCGTTCCGGGTCCGTGGAGGTGAGGACGCGTGAGAGGTCCAGCGTCGAGCTGCGCGGGCATTCGCCTCGGTGGATTTGCTTCAGCAAATCCACGCGCCCGATCAGCTCATTGAGCGTGTCGTAGCCCATCGACGCCATCAACTCGCGCACTTCCTGGGCGACGAAGTTGAGGTACGCGACGAGGTGCTCGGCTTTTCCCGGGTATTTCTTCCGCAGGTCTTCGCGTTGGGTGGCGACGCCCACGGGGCATGTGTTCGCGTGGCATTGGCGAGCCATCACGCAACCCGTGGCGATGAGCGCGGCGGTGCCGAAGATGTATTCCTCCGCGCCGAGAAGCGCCGCCATCAGGATGTCCCTGCCGGTGCGGAGGCCACCATCTGCCCTAAGCGTTACGTGGCCGCGCATGTTGTTGAGCACGAGCACCTGATGCGCCTCGCTGAGGCCGATTTCCCACGCGCTTCCCGCATGCTTGATGCTCGACAACGGCGAAGCGCCGGTGCCGCCGTCGTGGCCGCTGATGTGGATGATCTCCGCGCCAGCCTTCGCGACGCCAGCCGCGATCGTGCCGACGCCGGCTTCCGCCACGAGCTTCACGCAAACGCGTGCGCGCGGGTTGATGGCTTTCAAATCGCAGATCAGTTGAGCGAGGTCTTCGATGGAGTAAATGTCGTGATGTGGCGGTGGGCTGATGAGTGTCACGCCGGGAGTGCTGTGGCGGATGCGCGCGACTTCGCCGGTGACTTTGTGGCCGGGCAGCTGGCCGCCTTCGCCAGGCTTGCTGCCCTGCGCCATTTTGATCTCGAGTACTTTCGCGCCGACGAGATATTCGGGCGTGACTCCAAATCGCGCTGAGGCAATCTGCTTGATCGCGCTGCGTGCGCTGTCGCCTCCGGGGAGCGGGTGGTAACGCGCGGGGTCCTCGCCGCCTTCGCCACTGTTGCTCTTGCCGCCAATTCGGTTCATCGCAATGGCGAGCGTTTCGTGGGCTTCTTTACTGAGGGAACCGTAGCTCATTGCTGCGGTACAGAACCGGCGCAGGATCGATTCCACGGGTTCGACGTCGTCGATCTCAATAGGCTCGCGATCAGAGGCAAAAGCCAGCAGGTCGCGCAGCGAGGTCGCCGGCTGGCCGTTGATCGCGTCGGCGAAAATCCGGTACTCATTCTCGCCGCGTTCCCTCACCGCCTTGTGGAGCGCCTTCACTGTCTTCGGGTTGAAGGCGTGATGCTCACCCGTCGAACGGAAAGTGAAGAGCCCCTCGTTGGTGAGGCGCGGCGATTCTTCCTCCAGTGCCCTTTTGTGAAAGCCGGTGTAGTTATTGTAGATTTCCTTAAGGCCAACGCCGCTGACGGAACTCGGTGTGCCGGTGAAGCATCGATCGACGAGGTTCTGGTTCAGCCCGATGGCCTCGAAAATCTGCGCTCCGACGTAACTAGATAGTGTGGAAATGCCCATCTTGGACATGATCTTCCGCAGCCCGGTTTCCATCGCGTCGGTGAAGTTGGCGAGGCATTGCTCGCGATCGACGCCGGGCAGAAGCTGCGGCGAGTTTTCATAGATCGAGTAAACTTCCTCGTACACCAGCCACGGGAAAACGCCCGATGCGCCGTAGCCGAGCAAGCACGCCAAGGTGTGCGGGTCGCGCACCTCGCCGGATTCGCAGATGATGGAGACGCGCGTGCGGACTCCCTGATTGAGGAGGTGGTGGTGGAGAGCGGCGACGGCCAGCAGCGACGGCATGGGCGCCAACTCGCGGTTGGTGGCGCGGTCGCTCAGGACAAGAATCACGCGCCCCTCGGCGATGTATTCCTCAGCCTCTCGGCAGATCCGTGTGATCGCGTGGTCGAGCTGCTCGGGGCCTCCATCGGCATCGTAAACGATGTCGATCCGCCCGCTGCGAAAACGAGAGCTGTCGAGGTTTTCCACCCACTCCATTTCGGCGGGAGTAAGCACTGGTGAATTCAACAGAACCTTCTCCGCGTGCTCCTCAAGTTCCTCGAAAAACGATCTGTCCCATCCGAGCGCAACCCCGAGGGAGAAAACCATCGATTCGCGAATCGGATCGATCGGCGGATTCGTGACCTGCGCGAAGCGCTGCTTGAAGAAATGGTGAAGCGGACGCGGTCGATCACTTAGCACGGCGAGCGGCGTATCGTCGCCCATGGAGCCAATGGCTTCCTTGCCGCACTCGAACATCGAAGAGAGCAACCGGCGCGTATCCTCGTGGCTCCAACCAAACATTTTTTGGCGGATGGTGAGAGGGAGGTCGTCGGTCTCTTCGCGCGCGGGGACGGTCAGCATCGTCGAGCGGGGTGGGGCCTCCACCAGATGCTTCTTGTTCCACTCGCCGTAGGCTTCGCGCGATGCGAGGTCGCTCGTGACGTCCTCGTCGCGGAGCAGGCGACCGTTCTTGGTGTCGACGGCGATCATGCGTCCGGGGCCGAGACGCCCCTTTTCGATCACGTCGCTGTCGGGCAGATTCAGGATACCGACTTCCGAGCCGAAGATGATGCGGTTGTCGCAGGTGACCTTATAGCGAGCCGGGCGGAGGCCGTTGCGGTCGAGCGTCGCGCCGACGGTTTCGCCATCGGTGAAGACAATCGCCGCCGGGCCGTCCCACGGTTCGCTGATGCAGCTATGATACTTGTAGTAGTCTCGGATCTCCGGGTCGAGCTCTTGATCGTGCTCCCACGCGGGTGGAAGAAGCGTCTTCACGCCGTGGAGAAGCCCGCGGCCGCCTTCGCACACGGCTTCGAGCGTGTTATCGAGCGCGGCGGAATCGGAGCCACCGGGCTGGATGATTGGCTTGAGCTTGTGAACCTCGCGCTTCCAGCGCGGGTGGCTCAGCTCCGGCTCGCGGGCGCGCATTCGATTCTTGTTTCCGGCGAGGGTATTGATCTCGCCGTTGTGACAAATCATTCGAAAGGGCTGCGCCAGTCGCCAGTTTGGGAACGTGTTGGTAGAGTAGCGTTGGTGAAAGACGACAAGCGAAGCCTCGAATTCCGGGGACTTCAAATCTTGATAAAAGGAGCGAAGCTGCGGGGCGACGAACATGCCCTTGTAGACGATCTTTCGCGCACCCATCGATGGGATGTAAAAGCCCTCGATGCCGCGGCGCTCGATCGAGCGCTCAATGACCTTCCTCGCGAGATAGATCGTCTCGTGATACTCGTTTATCGGCATCGTGTCCGGGCGGCCGAACAGAACCTGTTCGATTACCGGACGCGTCGTCTCTGCCTTGTCGCCGATCACCGAGGTATCGATGGGCACTTTTCTCCACCCGAACAGTGGCAGGTCGTAGTGCATGAGCGATTCTTCGACGATCAGGCGGCATTTCTCCCGAGCCAATCTGTCGTTGCGAGGAAGGAAGATCATCCCGACGCCGAGGTCCTCGTCGCGGTCGAGGTGCATTCCCCACTTGTCGAGGTCCTGGCGAAGGAGGCGATGAGGTATCTGAGTGAGAATCCCGGCGCCGTCGCCGGTGCGCGCGTCAAAGTCCACCGCCCCTCGATGAGTCAGGTTGCAAACGCAACGTAGTGCGAAATCAATGAGAGCGTGTGAGCGGCTCCCACCAATGTCGGCGACGAAGCCGATACCGCAGGCGTCGTGCTCATCTTCCGGCCGGTAAAGGCCGATGGGACCGGGGACTTTGAATTCTTCGCGTTGGTTCAAGAAAAGTGCTCCTCGACTGGACTGGCGATCAGATTAACCGAGGAGACCGGAACCGTCCAGAGCAATCAACCCCCCGAAAATGGATTTTGGAGCGGTCCCGGTGGTGATGGGTTTTATCGGCAACTGGCAACAGTTTCGCCTTGGAGTCTTGAAGAACACGAGTTATCTCGCGGCACGTTAACTTCGGAGGGTAACCCATGGGGATGGACATCATCGAAATCGGCATGGCAGTCGAGGAGCGTTTCGACATAAGGCTCGATGATGACGACTTCAAGTACTTCGCCACCATCGAGAGTGTGGCGCGAGTCGCATACGGGCACTTAACCAGTAAAA
>JAUIJJ010000085.1 GCA_030431385.1 bacterium
CCCACTTCTTCCGAATGTTTCAGTACAAGGTTTGGCATTGAGAGGAATTCTATGGCTCCCCCAATCAGCACCAAAAACATTTCGGAAAAAGCCCTCTTGAGATGCTTTTGTCGGATCTGCTTCATATTCTCCTTCTGGTATAGGCCCCTCGTCTTTCTTTGAAGTATCCGTGCTACCATTCCCTGAAGACGCTGGCCACCTATCTACTTCGTCACCAAAAATATCGAATTGAATAAGATCGCTACCATCATATTGAAAATCTGGGGGGTCCCAGTATCCTGTCTGCATTTCAGGGCCTGGGGTATAGTATCCTGGTGTTGGTATCCTACCGGTTGAATCAAGAAGAGAGATGGGATTCTGAAATGAAAATGTATAAGATGGCTCTTTGAGGGGAGCATGTCGTCCTTGGGATTTAAAGCTACCAGAATCTGAATCATACCACCGCTGATACATATAGACCAATCCCGCATCCGTATCGATTTCCTTGGTGTTATGATGCCATCCCGAAGCTGTATTAGACCACAACCCCGTCGAGTGACTCTGCAACACATTTCCAAACGAATCCTGCCAATTGCGGCTCGTCTGGTTACCACTTGAATCATACCGACTCAGCACACTGCCGACCTGATCATAGGCAAACCATGCATCCGTCGCAGCGTAAGTCGACGTATCAATCGTCCGGTGGCGCAGAATATGCCCAATCACCCCGGGGCCGAGGACGTTGTGTTCGACGGTTGAATCGGTGTCAAAAGCTGTCAGCGCGTGCGTGCCCACGGATTCCTTCTTCACCTCCTCAGTCAGTGCATTGAAGTAGTATCGCGTCATCGCCGCGCTGCCAAGCTGTTTTGCGATGCGGATCACTTGGTGAAACCGTTGAAGTGGAAGCGAGTGATTGACGTTGCGCTTTGGGCTAAGGGTTTCTTTTGATTATCTGGAACTCACAAATTGCCGAAGGGATTCGAAATGAATTCGACCTTTTCCCGATACGAGGAGAGTGCTTCTCGCGCTTCCTGTTTGAGAATCGCTAGCGCGTGGGTGATTTTGGTCGCTGCTTGCGGCTTCATGAGTTGCGCGAAGGCTCCGAAGGTGCCCGACCCGGTACCCGGGGCGACTGGTAGCGCGCTCGTCCCGACGCTTGCGACCTACGATTTCCCGATCACGACGAATTCGCCGGAGGCGCAGGCTTGGTTTAATCAGGGACTGGTCTCGCTCTACGGGTTTAATCACGGCGAGGCGATCCGGTCGTTTACTGAAGCGGCGGCGCTCGACCCTCAGGCCGCGATGCCTTGGTGGGGAATCGCCTACGCGAACGGTATGCATCTGAACATTCCGGTCATGAGCGAGGATCAGTGGCGCGACTCGTACAACGCGGCGCAACGTGCGCTGAGTGAGTTGGATGAGGAAACGGATTTGGAGAAGGCCATGGTCCGCGCAATCGCCGCGCGCACGGCGTGGCCAGTGCCGGCGGAGCAGCGTCCCTACGACGAGGCGTTTGCTGAAGAGATGGAGCAGGTCTACGCAGAGTTTTCAGACAATCCCGACGTGGCCGTGCAGTACGCGGAGTCGCTAATGAATTTGCAGCCCTGGGATTATTGGACGCCGGAGAAGGAACCGAAGGGCGCGACGACTGTGTTCGTGGCGGCGATTGAGGGCGCGCTGGCGGACTACCCCGACCACCCGCAGGCAGCACACCTTTACATACACGCGATGGAGGCAGGGCCAAACCCGGAAAAGGCAGAGGCCGCCGCGGACATTCTGCGCACTCGCGTGCCGGGCGCTGGTCACCTCGTCCACATGCCGTCGCACATCTACGCCCGCGTTGGGCGCTATGCCGACGCGGCGATCGTGAACGAAGAGGCGCTGGTTTCAGATGAGGCGTTCTTCGATCAGGGCACGAACCCGGGGTCGTACTTTATCTACCACGCGCACAACGTCCACTTCCTGTGCTTCGCCTCGATGATGGAGGGGAACTACGATACGGCCATTGCGGCTGCGCGTCGGCTCGAGGGCTCAGTGCCGCCACCGGTACTCGACCAACTGGCGTTCCTCATCGAGGGGATCATGCCGTCGACGTTGCACACGATGATCCGCTTCGGAAAGTGGGAGGATGTTCTGGCCGAGGAACAGCCCGGAGCCAATCGCCCGCTAGCGCTCGCGATTAGCCACTACGCGCGAGGAATCGCGCACTCGGCCCTGGGGCAAACCGAGGAGGCAAAGGCCGATCTCGCCCTCTTCGAGGCGCAGGTGAAGGAAGTCCCTGAAGACTGGTGGATTTTCTCGAACAAGGCGCACGACGTGATCCCCATCGCCCGACACATGCTAAGGGGCGAGATCGCCTACCGTGAGGGGCGGCTTGACGATGCGTGGGCGGAACTGTCAGCAGGCATCGCGATGGAGGATCAGCTCGTGTACGACGAACCTCCGGGCTGGATGATCCCCGTGCGGCACTCGCTCGGTGCGCTGTTGATGGAAGCGGAAGAATACGAATGGGCCGAGCGGCTCTACCGCGAAGACCAACTTAACCACCCGGGGAACGGTTGGTCGCTGCTGGGGCTGCAACAATCGCTGGAAGCGCAAGGCGAACACGCCGAGGCGGCAAGATTCGCGGCCAAGCTCGACGAGGCCTGGAAACGAGTGGCGAACCGCCCGACAAGCTCCTGCCTCTGCGCCCCGGGGGTGTGAGGGTAGGGGACACATAGACTGAGTATAAACTGCCCGCCCCATCGAAAGATCGGGGCGGGATTGTTTTTGCGAAAGGTGCGATGTTGCATGGGCGACCACCTTCGGGGTCGGAAATCCTGGGCAATGCCCTCCCCCGGTTCCCTGCGGTCACCGGGGGCTAAAACGGGCGTCCCTTCGGGACAGTTTCCGCGAGAACGCCTCCTACTGAGAACCGGCGAATTCCGCATCGTATCTGCGCGTCTTGTCAGCATTCGCCGCACTGCAACGTATCCGACGTGTTGTACTTCGGTGCTGAAGGGACCACCCAGTTTAGACCCGGGTGACCAACGGGAACCCGAGATAGCATTTAGCAGCATGAGCCGACCCTGACAGGGTCGCACACAATCCCACGATTTCGGGGGGCGCACCCGCCCGAATAGCTCCCCCTGAATCTTTCCGTTGCCGTCCTTCGGGTGTGTGGACAGCCTTGCGGCTTTGTTGGGGTTGGGCCTTACTGGTTGGGAGGGGTGGCTCGATTTTCTTTGCTCTGAAACTATGAAAACTGTCGGCATACTCAGCTTTTTTCCTGCGTTTAGCCCGCCTCGGTCTGGTGGCGAGCTGCGGTTGCATCATATTGCGATGCGGCTGGCGGATGAGTTCGATGTGCAGATGGCGGCTCCGACGTTTGGCGAGGCGGAGTTTGAGGAGATCAGTCACGGCAAAAATTTCACGGAACGGCGCTATCCGAAGTCTCGGGATTACAATCTGTGGCATCGGATCGGGGATAAGGCGGGGTTTCAGGAGTGCAGCGGGTGGGTGTGTTCCCACGCGGCGAAAAAGCACAAGGCGCTGCGCGATGAGGCGCAGCGGTTGGCAGAGATTTCAGATGTGTACTCCCACGAGAGCCCGTTTCTGGCGTCGGTGATTCCGAGGTCGCGGCCGCGTCGGCAGCTGCTGGTTTACAACTCGTACAACGTCGAGACGGCGATGGCGCGGGATATGTTTGGCAAGTCGCTTCAGGGGCGGTGGGCGACGGCGCGCATTCGCAAGATGGAAAAGTGGCTGATGCGCGAGAGTGATATCGTGCTGGCTTGTAGTGAGAACGATGCGGATCTGTTCACGAATTCCTTCGGCATTGATAGCGCGAAGATCACGGTGATCCCGAACGGGGTTGATGTGGATGGGCAGCGGCCGTGTCCGGATGAGGCGACGAGGCTGGCGGCGCGCTCGCGGCTGGAGCTGACTCCGAACCGTCCGGCGGCGTTTTTCATTGGAAGTTTTCATCCTCCGAATTTCCAAGCGGTTGATCTGATTATTCACCGGCTGGCGGGGTCGCTGCCGGAGTGCGATTTCCTGATCGCGGGGAAGGTGTGTGAGTCGTTTGCCGATCAGAAGGTTCCGGAGAATGTGCGCCTGCTGGGGCTTGTGGATGAGGAAACGAAGCAGGCTCTGTTTCACGGCTCGGACGTGGCACTGAACCCGATGCTGAGCGGGAGCGGCACGAACTTGAAGATGCTGGATTACCTGGCGTGCGGGCTGCCGGTGCTGTCGACGCCTCACGGGGCGCGAGGGCTGAAGGTGGAGTCTCGCCGTCACGTGTTGGTGGCGGAGCCGGAGAACTTTGCTCAAGCGCTGGAAGAGTTGCTGGCGGATTCGGCGCTTCGTCGGTCGATGGGCGAGCAGGCTCGCCAGCTCGCGGAAGAGGAATACGCTTGGTCGACGATCGGTGACAAGGTGTTGGACCTGTATACGCTAAAGCTGGGGCGGCGAGTGATTATCCTCAACGACTACGCGGTGACGCCGGCGGAGCTGGGCGGTCAGGTGCGCATCGATCAAGTGGCGCGGCGACTCTCTGAGGAAGGTTTGAGCGTTTCGCTGCTGACGCTGACCGGCGATGCGAAGGGGCGGCGTGTGCAGCCGGCGCCTACTCTGGAAGAGCTGAACGTGCCGCGGACGGATACTCATCGCCTGGTGGACAAGTTGCTCGCGAGGTCGGTGGGATGTGGGGCGGATGATACGTCTGCGCTGATGTTCACGAAGCGGCTCACGCCGAAGTTCGTCGCGGCGTTCAAGCGGGAAGTCCGCACGGCCGAGGCGGTGATGCTGAGTCATCCGTATCTGGAGCCGTTGACGCGAAACCTACCCGATGGGGTGAAGCTCTTTTACGATTCGCACAATACCGAGTTCCAGCTCAAGGAAGCGCTGTATCGCAAAGGGCCGGTTTCGAACCGGCTGGTGAAGCGAGTGAAGGACGCGGAGATTTCATCGGCGCGGCGGTCGCAGGCGACGTTCTGTGTTTCGGAACAAAATCGCCACGATCTGATGGGCATTGTGGATGGGCTCGACGGGAAGTCATATGTCTGCCCGAATGGTGTAGACACGGGTTCGAAGATCGTCCGGCCCTTTGAACAGCGTCGGGAGATGCGCCGGCGGATCGGTTTCGGTCGCGAGTTCGTGGCGGTGTTTCTGGGGAGCGGACACCCTCCCAACGCGGAGGCGGCGAAGCTGATCATCGAGGAAATGGCGCGCAATCACCCGCGTGTCCTCTTCGTGATGGTGGGCTCGGTGAGTGGCTGGTTTTGGAACAAGCACCTGCCGGGGAACGTGTTGCTGATGGGGATCGTGGATACTGCGGTGAAGAACTTTCTGCTTCAGGTGAGCGATTTTGCGCTCAACCCGATGCTGACCGGTTCGGGGACGAGCCTGAAACTTTTCGACTACATGGCGGCGGGGCTGCCGGTGCTGTCGACCTCGGTCGGGGCGCGTGGTCTGGACGAAGAAGCGATGAAGGGCGTGGTGGTTCTGGAGGCGGGCGAGTTCAATCGCGGCCTGCGGGAATTGCTCTCGGACCCGGATCGCTGCGAGGAGCTTTCGAGAGCTGCGCGGCAGCTCGCCGAGGAACGCTTCGATTGGCGGGTGACTCTGGAACAGATGGTCGAGAGCATCCGCAGCGAACTCGATTAACTGCTACTCCAGCCGAATCAGAATACAGTCCTCAATCAACTCGATGTCGTTTTCCGCTGCGAACTCGCGTATCTCATCGCTTCGAGTTCCCGGCTGTAACCAGACGCACTTGATGCCAGCTTTGGCGATGTCTTTCATGACCTTGATGCCGATCTGCGGGTTCACGACCATGTCGACGACTTCGGGAACTTCAGGGAGGTCGGCGATAGATGGGTAACACTTCACGCCTTCGATTTCGTCGTAGTTGGGGTTCACGGGGAAGACTTGGTAGTCCCGCATTTCGAGCAGCTTGAAAGCCTTGTAACCGACGGTGGCGGGATCTTGCCGCGCGCCGATGACAGCCCACTTTTTCTTTTCAAGAGATAGCGCGATTGGGGTGCTCATGAGTCTGAGTTCCTTTGCATGATGTCTTTAACTTGGTCGGCACCTTCACGGATTTCGATGGAGGAGTTTTCGAGGTCGCTCCCGGCCTTCTCGACGCGGCCGCCGAGGTGCTGGGCGAGGAATGCCTCCGTGACTGCGTAGAAGGAGAGGTTGTTTTCGGGCCGGGCGAATCCGTGGCCTTCGTCGCCGTAGAGGAGATAGGTCACGGGGATGTCTTTCGCCTTCATCGCATCAACAATCTGGTCGGACTCGGCCTGCTTGACGCGGGGGTCGTTCGCGCCCTGAGCGATGAGAAGTGGCCGACAGATTCGATCAGCGAAATTGACCGGCGAACGTTCCTCCAGCAGCTTGTGGCCTTCGGCGGAGTCGGGATCGCCGATGCGATCCTTGAAGGCCTGCAAAGCCGGCGCCCAGTACGGCGGGATGGATTCGATCAGGGTGATGAGGTTTGACGGGCCAACAATGTCGACACCGCAGGCGAACAACTCGGGCGTGAAGGTCATCCCCGCGAGCGTGGCGTAGCCGCCATAGCTGCCACCCATGATGGCGACTCGATCGGCGGCGGCGTGCCCCTCATCGACGGCCCACTGGACAGCATCGACGAGGTCGTTGTGCATCTTCCTCCCCCACTCCAGATCGCCTCCGTTGACGTGATTCTTCCCGAAGCCGGTGGAGCCTCTGAAGTTCACAGAGAGGACCGCGTAGCCGCGATTGGCGAGCCACTGGTGCTCGCCATGCCAGCCCCACGCGTCGCGAGACCAAGGGCCGCCGTGGACGAGCAGAACCATCGGGTACGGTGCCGCGCCTTCGGCGGGAACTGTGAGATAGCTAACCAATGGGAGGCCGTCGCGCGCTTTGATGACGACGGGTTTCATGTTGGCGAATGTGTACCCGCCGAGCTCTCTGCGAGCGGCGGAAAGGAAGGTCGCAGATCGGGTTTCCGATTGGTAGAGATAGAAGCGGTCGGGGCCGTCATCGACGACGAACTCGACCGTCCACCAGCGGTCGTCCATGGAGCGGCTGAGGATAGTCATGTCGCCGTCGCAGACGGCGGCGAGGGCGTCGAGGTGGGGTTGGATTTCGGGGTCGAGGACCTCCCAGTTGACGCGCTCGTAGTTGGAGGCGGCGGCCTCGATGGTGCGCTTGATAGGCTTCACGAACAGGCCTGAGATGTCGGCGCGGGGATCGGCGGCGAGGACTGTCGAGTCGCCGTTTGCCAGATCAATCGCAACTAAAGCGGCTGTATCGCGTCCGCGAGAATCAAAGAGGTAAAGCAGATCATTGGTTTCGTTGAAATCAAGGACGACTGAAGTTTCGGCGTCTTCCTTGGGAAACGTGAGGAATGGTTTCCAGCGGTCGCCATCGGGGGCGTGGACGGAAACCTCGCCGTTTGGTTCGTAGCGTGACGCAAAGCGCACCTTGAGATCGTCGTCGGTTTCGAAACCGGCCCACTCGTTGTTTTCACAGACGAGCCACTTCTCGCCGGTGAGAAAGTTCATGCGCCACACGTCGTGGAATTGGGGGTCGCGATTGTTGAGACCGATGAGAACTTCGTGGGGATACTTGTGGCTGGTTTGGAGTACGCGCGCCTGCACGTCGGCGAAGGGTGTGAGGTTCTTGGGCCTGCCTCTCTCGACGTCGACCTGATGAATCTGCCAGTTTTCGTCGCCGCCTTTGTCTTGGAGGTAGAGAATGTTGCGCGAGGTGTAGGTCCAGCCGTAGTTGCGTACGCCACGCAGGCGATCATCTGTGACAGGTCGCGCGGCGCTGAGGTCTGCGCGAGGGGCGACCCAGACGTTCATCACGCCTTCGCTGGGGGCGAGCCAACTCACGTAGCGCCCGTCCGGACTGATCTGGGGGTTTGCGTAGTCCTGGTTGCCGAATAGAACTTTACGGGGGACGAGCGGAGTTTTCACGGGAGGTTCCTTTCGTGAGAGGCGCCCGACGGGTATTCATGGCACCTTGACCCACATGGCTCGATTGTGGAGGCATGGGTCATCTTGACGGGAAGAGTAACGATGCCGGGAAGTGGTGACAAGCACGACCCCCTGCGGTTTGGGACGGAAAGTCCGGAGCAGTACGCTGACCTGCACGAGGCGGTCAATCAGCGGACGCGTGAGCCGGGGTTTCTGGTGGCGTTGGGCCGACAGGCGACGCCGCCGACTCAGGAATCGGTGGCGGCATTTGCGAAGGCTTTAGGATTGGATACGTACACGGCACGGCAGCGATTGCTCGCGCCGACGCCGCGGATTCTTAGGCGCGAAGATCGGGCGTCCAAGGCGAAGGAATGGGTGGACTGGTTTCGGGAGTTAGGCCTCCGCGCGTTCGACTTTTCCGAGGAGATGATGGCTGCGCAAAGCTTCGCGGCTCTTTCGGGGATTTACGAGCAGCAAGGTGGGTTGGTTTTTGATCTGGTAGAAGGCGAGCGCGTTGAGGTGCAGCACTCTGAGGTCATCGCTGTTGTGTATGGTGAAACGTCTGAGCGCGTTGACAAGTTTCAGTCGCACAGCGGTGCCATGGTCGGCGAGTTGGCAGGGAAGAAGGAGAACCTGAGCATTACGACGGAAGCCTATATCGATATTCACCGGCGGACGTCTCCGGTGAGCCTTCGGGTGGCGCAGGACGAGTTTAACTGGAAGTCGTTGTACCCGGATCGGATTGGCCAGTCGACGGTATTGATGCGCGAGTTGCTGAACAAGATCACGACCTCCTCGCCAACCGCTATTGTATATAATGACTTCGCGCGGGTTGAGGGGATTCTTGGTCATTCGGAACAGATCATCGAACAATCACGTTACCTGATTCGGAATTGGTATCCCATGGTGGTCGGTCCGGTTTCCAAAGAGACCGAGGTGCGCAAGTCGAGCAATCGATCTGCCTATCAAATTTACACGACACTCGCCCGATTGGAAACGATGCGCGCCTAAGGCGCCGTGATCACGATGCGAATCCTACTCGATGCACGATACCTCGATGACACCTGGAGCGGAATTGGTACGTATTCTCGCCAGCTGATCGAGCACTTGTCCAAAGTCGACAAGAAGAACGAATACTATATACTGGTTAGTAGGAAGTTCAGCGACATGCTGGAGGTCGGGGCGAACTTTACGATACTAAGCTATGAGGCGCGCCCGATCAGTTTCAAGACGATGACGAATCTGGGGCGGTTTGTTGATGATTTGCAGGTCGATTTAATGCATAGCTTGTTCCCGATGGCACCGCTCTTCGAACGTGGGCCGATCGGAATGAAGACCCCGCTGATTGTTACTGTCCATGACCTGCAGCCGTTCATCGATCCGGACTTTTCAGGCAATCGACCGCCGGGGCTCAAGTGGGCGTATAGTCTGTTCTATCGCTTTGCCTATCCGGCGACGTTCGCGCGTGCGAAGTGGATCATCACTGTAAGCTACACGGCGCGGGATACTGTGCAGGAGCTGTTTCCGAACTTAGCGCCGAAACTAATCCCCGTGATTTCCGGTCTTGATGAAAACCTATTCGATTCCAGCAAGCGCGATCCCGATGAGGTGACGGATCAGTATGGCCTCAATTCGCCATACTTACTATACTATGGTTCGACGCGGCCGAACAAAAACATTCCAATGGCAATCAGGGGCTTCGCGAACTATATTCGTAGTTCAGAAGACACGGAAACCGAATTGGTGATGATCCTCAAGAAAGATCGGTTTTTCCACGATATTGAGAAAGTGATGGCGGCCGAGAATATCGCGGACCGGATTCGCATCCTCGACCAAGTAGATGTCGAGGATCAGAAGGCGATTACTTCTCAAGCAATCGCGTTCCTGTTTCCGACCAAATACGAGGGGTTCGGGTTTCCGCCGCTTGAGGCGATGGCACGGAGTATCCCTGTTATTGCGGGCGAATCCGGGGCGCTGCCGGAGATCTGCGCGGATGCTGCTGAGTACGTCGACCCGGATGACCCTAACGACATCGCCCGCGCGATTTCGCTGTTGGTCAATGATCGTGGGCGGCGGGAACAGTTAGTCGAATCTGGTCGGGAGCGATCGAGGCACTTCGATTGGACTGAGGCAGCGGAGAAGGTTCGATCCATCTATCAGTTGTTAATGTAGTTGCTCACTAGTCAAGACCATCCCACCAATCGTCGGCTCGCCCGGCGATTGATTTAAACGCGTCGACGCCACCCTTCGATGCGAATGCTGAAACCACTGTATAGCTTATGCAGGCGACAAGCGCATATGCAATTGATGCTCTGATATGCTGCTGCAAATCGACGGTTTGAATAACGACAATTAACGACATCGCCAATAAACCACAAATAGTGCCGTAGGGGAAGGCAATGCTTAAGAGCGCTGCGCCGAGCGCCTTTCCCTTTCCTCGCCGTCTCAGCGAGTTGAGCACTCCAATCCCCCACCCCAGACCCATGAAGTTTCTCAGTACCTCGCGGCGGACCAAGAGATAAACCAACATAAGGGCACCTCGAAATCCCATCGGATCGTTTCCATACACTAGCCAATCGCCAATGCAGTAAGATGCGAGGAGTAGGAGCAGAAGAAAGGATGAGAACATCATGGCACCTGCCTGGAGCATCAGCGGCGGCGCGGCGAAACTCGTGAGGACTTGCCGGGGTTCCAACCTCGTAGTCGCCAATTCGTCGAGGGAGACCTTCTGTAGGATGCTGCGCAGGGTTCCTTCGGTCGCCGTAGCCGTCCACGCTCCCACCAATACGGGCAGCACGGCCAGCTCGACCATGGCAGCAATCGCGAGCAGCTCACCTCCGCCGTTTTGAAAGATCAAGAAGAGGGCTATGGCTTCGATCGTGCCGAGCACCGACCAAGCGCTGAATACTGTCAGTGCACTAAACCCCGCGCGGATTCGTGGGAGCAGATACCAGGTCGCCGGATTGCGCAGTTCATCCGTGGTTAGTAGTGAACTGCGGACTGTCTCGAACCCGATGTAATACACAATCCCAATCGGCGAATCGCGCTGGGGGCAGATTGCTTCGATGGGCGGTTCGAGACGGCCGCTCCATGTGCCGGGGTGTGCCGGTTTCCGATGACTCATAACCGTCTGATCTTCTTGTTCTTTGGGGGGCGCTTGTATGCGGGCCAATGCGACCAGATTCTCTCCGGCACTGCGGTATGTCGCTCGCCACTGATAAGCGACCAATTGTCAATCTGCCTCGGCAGCCAGTAGAGAATCTCGCCGGCATGATCGCGGAGTGCTCCGGGTACGGCGACCATAAGCCAGATGCTAAATG
>JAUIJJ010000086.1 GCA_030431385.1 bacterium
TCGGCGTCGCGGAGCAACCCGAGCTTGGTGTTCAGCAGCTCCGTCAGCAGCGAGAGGCCGGTCGGGCCGGCGAGCTTTCCGAACGCGACGCAAAGCGACGCCTTCGCGTCCGGCTCCAGCGTGGGGCCCGCGAGAGGCCCGCTGATCCGGATCCCCAGCCGGAGGGGCTCGCCCGCCGACCGAAGGCCCTCCAGCACGTCCGAGCCCACGCCCGTGCGTCGGAGAGAGATGGCGCTGAGCTCCTCGGGGGGGATGGAGAGTCCGAGGGAAAGGTTGGCGCCGGTGTCCAGCACGATGAGCCCGGTGAGGTCGGCGTCGGTTCGCGGCCCTTCCAGTCGACTGTCCAGGATCTCGATGGCGCTGTCGTGGATCTCCAGCCGAGCGGCCCACCTCTGGAACGGAATCTCCGCCCAGGTCTCCGCCCCCAGGAAGTCGGCGACGGCGTAGGTGACGCCGGTGTCGGCAGGCTCAAATCTTGGCAGTGTGGCCCCGGCAAAGGCCCTTATCCGTGGGGTGCTGGTCTCGACATGGCCCACCTCGCTTGACACCGCCAAGGGCTCCGCTCTTTATTCGCCCATCCATCACTGGCAGGCAGTCCTGACCGCGTATCGCGAAGCTCCCGTCGCCAGCCGAAAACGATGAAAGGCAAGACCCAATGAAGATTCATGAATATCAGGCCAAGCAACTTCTGGCCAAGTATGGCGTTCCGACACCAAAGGGTAAGGTCGCCACGACAGTTGAAGAAGCCAAAGCGGTTTCTCGCGAGATAGATAGCTTCCCCATGGTCGTGAAGGCTCAGGTACATGTGGGCGGTCGTGGCAAGGCTGGCGGCGTGAAGCTGGCCCAGTCGCACGAAGAGGTCGCCGAGCACGCCGCCGCGATCCTCGGGATGGACATCAAGGGAATCACCGTTCGCAAGGTTCTCATCGAACCGGGTATCGATATTCAGCAGGAAATCTACCTCGGGGTGATTCTCGACCGCGCGACCCAGCGCCCCGTCATTATGGCCTGTGCAGAGGGCGGCGTTGAAATTGAAGAGCTTGCCAAGACCAAGCCGGATGCGATCTTGAAACTCGGCATCCCGCCGACCTACGGCCTGCGCCCGCACCACATCAACGAAGTCGCAACGTTCCTCAAGATTCCCAAGTCAGCTCTGGCAGATTTTCGCGCGATCCTCAAGGGCCTCATCGAGGCGTTCTATGCAACGGACGGTTCCTTGGCCGAGATTAACCCGCTCGTCATCACCGGCAGCGGCCATGCAATCGCCTGCGACGCAAAGTTCAACTTCGACGACAACGCCCTTTACAAGCATCCCGAAGTTTCTGAAATGCGCGATGACGGCGAAGAGGAGCCGCTCGAAGTCGAAGCACGCGAGAAGGGCATCAACTACGTAAAGCTCGATGGCAAGATCGGCTGTATTGTCAACGGCGCGGGGCTCGCGATGGGCACCATGGACATCGTGAAGCACTACGGCGGCGAGCCTGCGAACTTCCTCGACATCGGCGGTGGCGCGAAGTCAGAGCAGGTCGCTCAGGCACTTCAGCTGATCACATCCGACCCCAACGTGAACACGATCTTCTTCAACATCTTCGGCGGTATTGTTCGCTGCGACCTCGTCGCGGAGGGCATCCTCACCGCGCTGAAGACACTCCCCGACTTCAACTATCCGATCGTCATCCGCCTCAGTGGAACCAACGATGAGAAGGCTCGGGAGATGCTGAAGGACACGGACCTGATCATCGCCCCGACGATGTCTGAAGGCGCTCAAAAGGCAGTCGAGATCAGCCACCGCGCTGCGTAGTTTCAACGCAACACACAGATAACGGGAAGGGCGGGCCACATCGGCCCGCCCTTCTTGCTTTTAATTAGATTTCAATGACGATGCGGTTCCGCACGTGGATCGTAGAGACTAGGTATCGACTACAGACCATTGGCAACTGCATCCGCGGCGTCGATCACTCCATCTTGATTCACATCGAAGAGCGAGGAATCGAAGCCATACGGGTTTTCTCCGTTTAAGAAATCGATGATCTGCTGAGTCGTTAGCCCTGTGGGGCCGAGGTCGCCTTCGTTGATGAAGTAGGTTTCGCCGTCGAGTTCACCGTTTCCAGCTCCCGCGCCTCCGAGCACGTTGCCTGCGGCGTCCGCGACGGAATCATCATCCAAAACGCGCAGCTGAAGCGGTCCGGTACCAGTGCCGGTAAAGACAGAGACGATGAAGCCGCTTTCCCCGAATGGAGTCACGTCACTAACGGTCGTTCCGCTCAGGTCGGGCGCTATCAGCTCTGTGTCCTCGTCTGAGAAACCAGAGACGGGCTCACTGAATTGCACATTGAAGAGAACCGTCGTGAGGTTCGTCGGCGACGGATCGACGCGGTCCGCCAACACCGCAATTGGGGCTGTGTTATCTACCTCAACGAGCGCGGATTCAGTTGGGTCTAAACCATTGCCCGCCGGATCGCTCACGTCGCCGGAGACGATCAGCGAAATCGTTCCGTCGACTGTTCCGTCACCCAACGTGGCCGTGATTTGATAGTTCGCATCCGATCCGGTGATTCCAAACTTAACCGCTGAGCTCAGTGATCCGGAAGTCGAGAGGTCATCGTTGCTCAGCCCAACGACTGATTCGCTGAACTCCAGATCAAAGATGATCGCGTCAGAGTTCGTCGGTGATGTTCCGTCCAACGTGATTAGTAGCGTCGGGTTTGTTCTGTCGATCGCGAGGCTGATCTGTTGCGATGCCTCATTGAGGTTTCCGCCAGCATCCATGGCACCCCCGGCGGGAACCTGAACGAGTAGAGCGTCGCCGTCGGTGGCCCCTTCGACGTCGAAGGAGTAACTATCAGTCGAACCCGCGAAGTTGCTCACGGAGCCGCTGGAGATCGACACATCGCCTTGGTCGAATCCGAACACAGGCTCATTGAAATCTACAGTGAACGCGATCGAGTTGCTATTGGTCGGCGAGCCTCCGGCGGTTTCCAGATTGGGGATCGGTTGCCTACGGTCGACCGTGTAGAACTCGGTCGTCGAATTCACACCATTTCCAGCAAAGTCGGTCACCGCATCGCCGCCGAGGAACTCCAGACCCAATTCGCCCTCTTCGGAGCCTGTGTTAACTGTTATCTCGAAACTCGTTCCTGAACCTGTCATCGAAACGACCGAAGCCGACGTGATCGATTGGGAAACGATTCTCGCGGCTCTTCAACGGAGAGGGTTCGACGGAAGTCTGACAATTGAGCACCACTTGGCCGATCGAATAGCTGCTACAGAACGGACGCTCGACTTCCTTAGTACGTATGTGAAGGTGACATCGTGACACGTCCGTTACGCATAGGTTTCTTGGGAACAGGACTCTGGGCCACTCAAGTCGCGCGCGCCATCTGCCGGAGTCCTGAGATTGAGATCGTGGCAGCATGCGCGCCGATCGAAGAAGAACGTGAATCATTCGCTGGCGAATTCGACTGTCGCCCATGTGCAACCGAGGAAGAGCTGTTAGCGTCACCTGACATAGATGCCGTTGCCGTGATGTCTCCCAATCGCCTGCACCACGAGCAATGCCTCAATGCCGCTTCATCGGGCCGACATGTCTATGTTGAGAAGCCCATGGCGATGAACGCTGCTGATGCGATATCGATCCAACGAGCTGCACAGGAAGCGGGAGTCTGCCTCTTTGTCGGCCATAACACACGGCGCGAGAGTCGATTCCGCAAGATAAAGAATATGCTCGATCAGGCCAGAATCGGTAGGCCAATCATTGCCAATATCAGCTTTACATCTCCAGCGGGGCTTGGCCAGCAGCTGGGGTCTTGGCGCTATGATCCCAAGCAGACGCCTGCGGTCGCGTTGGTTCAAATAGGTATCCATGCGATTGACTTGCTGAACTACTTGTTCTCATACCCTGAACGGGTGATGGCCGATATCCGATCCAGCGGCGCGGCTGGAGAGATCGAAGATCTATGTATGGCGACAATGCATTACGCAGATGGCGTCACAGCTTCGTTCAACAATGGGTATGCAGTTGCCCGTGACCGTAGCCTCAAGGTTCACGGGACCAAGGGTGTGCTCATCACCCCTGATGAAAAAACGATTATCCTACGGGAGAGCGATGGAAGAGAAGCGCACATCGCTGTGGAGCTCAATGACACTGTTTTAGAGGAGTTTACAGAGTTTGCAAACTGTTGTCGCAGCAAGCGCAAACCCGAAACTGGCGGTGACGAGGGGGCACTCGCGGTCGCAGTCATGGAGGCCATGTTGGACTCCAGTCGGGCCAGTCAGTATCGAAACATCAGAGACTATATTTCCATAAGGACGGATCGATGACCATCAGAAACCTTCTATTGCTCATGATGATCTCCATTTGGGCCGCACCGGGCTCCGCGAAGCCGATCAGCGCGGGGGACTACGATTCCATTCAAGAGGCAATCGATTCTAATCCCGGTTCAGTGATATACATTCCCGGAGGGAGATACGAGATTGATAGGACCCTCCACATTAAAGTACCGGGCTCGGGGTTGTATGGTTCTGGTACAATCGTTCAAACAAATCGAGATCACTCCGTCATTCGGGTCGAAAACGCCGACTTCGCACACGTCTCCGGGCTTACACTCACTCGAACCGAAGAAGCCTATAACGGCACCCAGGAAGGAATAGTTGTTATCAATTCTCGCAACGTCGTGGTTGATGATCTACGTGTAATCGAAAACCGAAGTAAGTCGGGCGCGATTACCTTCAGAGGATGCGTAAACAGCACCATCCGGGACTGCGTTGTAGAAAACTACAAGTGCATCATCATCGACGATCGCACCAACGAACCAGACCTGTACGGCTATTCCTTTCGCTGCATGGACGGAACCGGCATTCAGGTGAGAGATTCGACCGGAACGATGATCAGAGGAAATCGAGTACTCGAATACAACTTTCTACCAACCAAAGAGATTAGAGATCAATATGGGCTGGGACAGCTGACAGAGCGGCTTGAGAAGCGTGGCCGAATGACGAGCGAAAAGATCTGGGAGAGCGGATACACTAACAACTGGCATCAAGGATCTGGCATTTATGTCGGCTCCGCCACGAGCTCCAAGTCGACGATCTTGGCGGACAACTACATCGAAAACCCCGGACAGGGAATTGACATCCATTCGGACAACGTAATTGTTTCCGGAAACATGATCAATCGAAGTCTGATGGGAATGAAAGCCATTCATGGCTCTCAGTATGTTCTTATCGATGGAAACCAATTCATCGCACCAGATATCAAGGGAGTGCTGCTAGGGCCGGGAACTTCCTCCTCGGCCGCCCGTGGAGCAGATGACCCCGGCGGTCCAGCTCCCGCTAACGTGGACGGGGGCTCGATCTTATCTCACAATATAGCGGCAGATTTTGGTCATGGCGGACAGAAATGGAACTGGCCAGGTGGTCGCCCGACCTATCTCGTGTCGGATGCTCCGTTGCCGAGGAACCCGCCCATTCGCGATGTCATCGTTGAGGGAAACCTCGCATACGATTCAGGCCGTGATGGAATCATCATCGATGGCGAACCGCGCGTTGAGGAGCCTATCAACGAATACGCGTTTCGTCAGGGCACCGGGCAGGAAAGCCCACCCCAGAATGTTATCGTCTCGGACAATTTGTTCAACCCCGGATACAGGGGCGCACAACTCATTGAAGACTAGAAGCAACCAATTCCATCTTTAGGAGAAGCGAGATGACCTTTATAAAGTACGCGGCAGCGATGACACTCGCTGCCGGAACCGCTATCGCGTCGCCGACAGGCATGATCAGTTCTGGGGACTACAGCACCATTCAGGCAGCGATCGATGCCAACCCAGGTGAAATGATCTACATCCCCAACGGCAGGCACGAAATCGACGCATCGCTTATGATCGAGGGAGATGGCGGTGGCCTGTATGGACCCGGCACGATTGTACAAACGAGTACCGAACAGTGTCTCGTTCGAGTACACAACGCCGAGAATGTAACCATCAAAGACGTCACGTTGTCTCGGCCGGAAGGCGCTACCGATACCACGCAAGAAGGGCTCTTCATTCGCGACTCGCTAAACATCATCGTAGATGGAGTTAAAGTGATCGACAATCGGGGACCAGGCGGATCTATTACCATTGTGGACTGCGAAAGCATCACTGTGCGTGACAGTTTCATCGAGAATTACAAATCGCTGTTCATCGACGACAGGATGAATCCGCCAGAGCTGTACGGATACGCCTTTCAAGCAATCGACGGGACAGGAATCAAGGCCAGATACGTTGAGGGTCTCGTTGTACGTGGCAACCGAATCGTCGAATCGCATTTCCAGCCGACACGGGAGAGCGTAGATAGTCTCGGTCTCGGGAAGATCACCAAAGTAGCCGAGAAACTGGGTCGACTCGCTCCCGTGAAAGAAATCGAGAACGGATATACACCAAACTGGCATCAAGGGTCGGCGATCGTCGTGACCGGTCTCGGACACTCCCGTTTCTCCATTATCACTGAGAACTATATCGAGAACGCGGCACAGGGAATTGACATGCATCAGGACAATGTGATCCTGAGTAACAATATCGTTGATGGCGCTATCATTGGCACGAAGGCCATGCACGGATCGCGCAACATTCTCATCGAGGGGAATCAGTTCTTGCGGTGCGATCTCTGGGGAATTCTTCTTCAGCCGGGCGCGGGGTCGCATCCTGCGCGCTCACAGAAAGAGGATTCCGAACGCTACATCGCGAACACTGACGGCGGCACCATCATAGCGAACAACATCATCAGTGATTTTGGCTACGGGATGCAGCACTGGAACTGGAAAGGCTTTGGGAGCGATGCTCACGAATGCGCGATACTGTTGCGGGAAGGTCAGCTCGCAGAGAACCCGCCACTCAAGGACGTGCTTATCACGGGAAACCTAGTGTATGATAATGGCCGCGACGGGATCATCCAAGATGGGAAGCCCGTTGTAGAACCTCCACGATTTCGCTACGCGATCTATGTGGAGCAGGATCTCGAACCGAAACCTCAGAACTATCTCGTGCGGAACAACCTATTCAATAAAGGTTCTAAGGGAGTGGCCAACTTCAACATTTCCGATCACTAGTGGCAGATAGCCGTGTCGAAACAGTAAAAATCGAGCGGGCGCGTCCGAATACCGGACGCGCCCTTTCATTCATGTAACTCAACTCGTTTGAATGATGTGATCTATTCCATGGTCATCTCGGAGGTGAAGATATTGTCAGAGACCAAATTGTCTGTCCCTCCGTTGTGAACGCCTGCCTCTGTCGTCTTGATTTCCTGAGTATCGATGATCACGTTGTCCGTTACCACATTGAAGCGGCAATCCTCGTCATGCAGCAGAATGCCGTATACGCTGCTGAACGGCACACGTCCTGGGCCAGGAACTCCGAAGGAGCCGGGTGATCCAATGTCGCGTAGTACGTTACCATTCACGGTGTTTCCAGAAGCCTCCGCGTTGAAGTTCGGATGAGAAACCAGGCCGATTCCCTGATAACAGTCGGAAATAAAATTCTCACTGACGGTACAATAGGACACCCCGAGCATCTTCACACCTTGAAACCAAATATCCGAGAGCACGTTGTTGCTCACCGTGCAGGATTTAGATAGCAACATGTCAATTGCCTCACCCGAGGTGAGACAGACGTTTCCATTCACAGCAATGTGTTCACTTTGCATGATGGTCATACAATCGGATTGATAGCCCTGTGGACCATAATCGGGAACCAGTGGCGATATGCTCTCAAGACCTACTTCACCAACCTCTATCCTGACAATGCGATTATTGGAGACAAGCCCCTGCTTGCTTCGCGTGACACGCAACCCGGCGGGGGAGTCTGCGATCATGTCCGTCGTCGTATTTGCCATAAAGTCGTGAATGTAACACCCAGTCACCTCAAAATCTTCACTCTCTACGATGTGAATTCCATATCTCGCGCTGTATCCGGAGATATCGAGATCCTTGATCGTCAGGTCCGACACATTGCTCGCCAAAATGCCAACTGAGTACGATCCATCAAGGAAGGTCTTCGCGATCGTAAAACCCTCGAGTCGAACATCGCTGCCGCTAACGTATAGGGCGACATCGTTACTGCTGGGAGCTCCCGGCGGGGGACTGGCATCAAAGTCATGCAGAACCGTGGCCGGCCCCGTGACTACTGTCCCTGCTGGAAGATTCAAGCGACTAGTTATGCGAAAGGTCCCATGGGGGAGTGTCACCGCTTGCTGGGAGTCGATGGCGCTTTGCAACGCGGCCGTGTCGTCTGTAGTACCGTCGCCAACTGCGCCGAAGTCGTACGGAGTGACGAACTCACCTTCCGCCCCGGCGCCGGAAAGGAGCGCACTGGCGAGCAGTAGTGCCGCGATGGATCTCTTGTACATGGCAGTTCTCCTAGTAGCACATCCAGAATTCGCCGACTTCCAAGCCGAAGTCGTACGTAGAGATGTTGTCTGTAATAGTGTTGCCGAGGCCCGCATCTGCGGAGTTGATTCCGCTCTCCATGGTCGAGAAGGCCTGCGTATCGGCGATGATATGATCTGAAACGATCGAGTAGTTTGCATTCCCACCTAAATCAATTCCATGTGCACCTGACCCGGAAAAGCGCGCCGTACCGATCTCCCCGAAGATACTCTTAGATCCGGGGTTCAGTATCACGTTTCCATTAACAGCATTTCCATTTGAAAAGATCGAATAGTCTCTATCTTGAGGAATGCAGGGGTCTTTAGAATCCACCGTTATCTCAGCGATCTGAGTTCGCGTATCCGTGCTATCTTGGATACTGTCCCATTTGATTCGAACGAATCGAGCACGTGATCCTGCGGGCAGATCGATTGAGACCTTTCCATTCTCAGGCTCCAAGTTAAACGATGTGATCTGGCTTTCTAGCCCATCGTGATAGTCGGTTTCAGAAAGTAGCACCTCTCCGACCCGTGGCAGTCCGCTCAAGGCTCCTAACCTGCCGATCAGATTGATTCGTTCGATTTCGACAGGGTATGGCGAAACATCGAGATCTATGAAGCCCGTGGTTGTACTTGGATCAAAGTATGTAGAAGTGTCTCCATCGGCCATCAGTGCCGGTGACCGCGATCCGTTTTGAAAATCCGCGCCGATGGGTCGCATCCGGTAGACAATGGGGCCGTGATTTGCATACGCCTCACTCATCAGCATCGAGTTGTCCGTGCAGTATGATGCCGAGACCTTGACGTATCGAGTGTTGATTGGTTCGTCCAAGACAATCCGGCGTGCCTCACCCATCGTTGCGCATGCGCCGGGCCGTTCATCAGTCATTCCTCCAGCGGGAGGGCGTCCACATTCTAATCTGGCAGATCCGGCATCTATGAACGGCCCAGTATGCGAGTTCGAGACTGCAAGAGAAACGACGCCGCCGGGAAACTGTCCACTAGATCGATATTGAATGGCAGATACCAAAGTTAGATCGCTAAACTGTTTCTGCTGAAGCAGATCGACCACGAATGAGAACGACCCCGAGTCTTCCATTTCGATGGTTGCCCTAGTCGAGAGAACTCCATCGCCAAGTCGAACAAGTGTATCGCCCTCCGCAGCTGGATCCTCGATCCCTCCCTCGACGCTACCTACCAAACCTTCCAGAGGCCCGGCTGTTCCGAGATCGGGTACGACGCATTCGGGGTCAGGCTGAAGTGGGGCACCTGCTATGGAAACACCTTGATAAGCCTCGCTGATGTGATTGCCTGAGACTACTGTGAATGATGAACGAACGAGCCTCACGGCGTATGACCAAATGTCAATGAGTACGTTCCGGCTTACGGTAGCACCGAGAGAATCTTCGAAATGAATACCCTCACCTGCGAAAGAGATTCGATTGTCCAGAATCGCAATTCGTTCGGACTCGCGAGAATAGATGCAGTAAGATAGGTATCCTTCGCCTCGGGCGGCCTCGCTTACCTCAAACTGATCCAATGTGTTCCCTGTGATCAGGCCTTCTTTGCAACGTTCGAGAAGGATGCCCGCCATCGGTTTCGCCAAGAGGTCAGTGTCAACGCCCACGACAAAGCCGCCGATATCGTTTCCTATGATGGAGAAGTTGCGACAATCTTCAAGCCAGATTCCCTGTCCGGCGCTGAAGCCTTCTATCGTGACCGAACGCACTGTTAGCGCGCTCGCTCCTCTTCCCAGAATAGCAGTAGCGCTTGAACCATCGATGAAATCCTTGGCAATTGTCAGCGCGCTGATTGTCACGTTGTTGGCTTCCACAACTATGGCAGAATTGTTCTCTCCCGAGCTGGCGCTATCGAAGTCGACATGCAGCACCCCAGGCCCGAGCAACTGGGCGCCGCTGGATAGATGAAGGGGCGATGTGATTCTGTATGTCCGCCCTGCGAGATGGACGGGAAGGTTTCCATCGATCGCCTCTTGTAGTTCCGCAGAGTCGTCGCGGATGCCGTCGCCGAGTGCGCCGAAATCCAATGGCGTGCGCCACTCAGTGTTCGCCTGACCAAGAGCTAGCCCGCTCATCAAAAGCATGGCCGCCGTGCTTGTTAGCATTCTCCTCAATAGACCCACCATACATCGCCCGGTGAATCCAATAGGTCTGCGCAGTTCGGTTCTGGATCTGGTGGGGCCTCCTGGAGAAGTACATTTCCCTCGATTGTCGTGTTCAGCGGAGTCAGATCACTGGGCCGGATAATCACGTCGGCGACCATTTCTGGCGAGTCATAGAAGACGTTGTTCCGAATCGTGTTGTCGTACGACCGGCCTTCTTCGCTACTGGCTTCTGCCAGATGGACACCTGCAGGAACAGTATTGTCCATGAATCCACGCCAATAACCGTTGGAGATACCTTCTCCGACTCTTGAGATGATGTTCCCCTCGACGATGCAGTCGTGAACAGGAAGGTCGGTGCTGCCGGGACTGAGCCAAATCGCATTGATCCCGCACCGAGTCAGATAGTTGTTGCGTACCACCTGAAAGGCTGACCCATTCACCAGCTTGATTCCGGTGTCGTGCACGTTGTCGACGTGATTGTACTCAATAAGCGCGGGTTGCGCTCCACCGACATCGATCGCATTGCCAGAGAAGGGGTGGCCTTTACCGATTATTACGGGCAACAAAGTTGCACGGCGGGCCGGGCGGCGTTTATCGGGGGGAATGTCCCTGTTCGCACAGGCATGACCAAAGTCGGCTTGCCCGGCGCCAAAGAGGGCTGGCAAAAAACCGATGTCACGATGG
>JAUIJJ010000087.1 GCA_030431385.1 bacterium
AGTAGGCGAAGCTCCTACCACTCGAACAGTGTTGGACACTCGGCAGCTTCAATTGCGCGTCCTGTTTGTCGGGCGCGTCGCCGTGATGAAGCAGTTGCTCGCGCAGCACGCGCTGAGCGCCAACGGAGTAAACAGTAGCGCCATGTGATGCGGGTGCAGGTCGCCGAGAATCGCGCTGAAGTACGGGAACTCGGTAATCGTTCCCGCTTCGTTCACACCGGGAGGGCTGCTCTTGATGGCGCGGCTCGATGCCCAAAAATCGATCTTCGTAAAGTTCGCCCAGGTGAATCGACTCGGCACTGGTTCTCTGGAAGGCGGGCGACTCCCCCACTCATCGACGAGAATTTCCTTCGGGTCGAAGGTGAAAACCCGCAGCGCTTCTTGTAGTTCCTGACGCACTTGCCGCTGCGCCCTCTGCTGCTCGATTGGAAGGTTCCTGTTTTGATTGTTCCGTTGCTTCTGATTATTGAGCGCGTTGTTCCACCACGCGCTGAGCAGCCTGCCTGTCTCGGCGAAGTCATCCTGCTCAGCTGCGGTCCGCAGGTTCGTTAGCGCGTCTTGTGGTAGAACATTGGTGATTTGCTGGAAGGCCGGAGCCATCTCTTCATCAGCCAGCAACTCTCGGATATCATCGAGTTCTTCGTGCTCGAGCGCTGCATCTACCTTTGCGCTTAGTTGTGATTCTAACGCGGTAAAGTCCACGCCGTTGTCTTGATGCTTTTCGGCAGCCTCGCGGAGTGTCTCGGCCATTCCTTCGTAGTCTTGACCGTAGAGCGCGTTAATCAGCTCTTCCCGAAGCTCAAGTTTCGATACGCCGTTCTGTTTTTCGAACGCGTTCTGGGCGGTAGGTGAATTGAGCAACTGGCTGAGCTGATTCTCAAGCGCCTGTGCAGAGGTTGCGCCGGCCCGCATCCGCTCAATGCTGTTGGCCAGCTCTTGAAGCTCAGCGGGTGCATCGCCGCTGCCCGTGGCGAGAAGCTGGAGCTCTTTGGCCAGCGCTTGCGGGCGCTCGAATTGAGGGATCTGGTTGACCGTCGCTAACAAGGCGAGCGCCGATTGGGCGCTCATACCTGTTTCCAGCTTCCACTCTTCCTGACGCTGCAGCTGCTCGTATCGGCGTTGTTCGTGAGCATCGCCTTGGCCGGGGTCACGTATGAAGAACTGCCGCCAAGGGTCCAAGTTTCCAAAACAAGCGATCGCGAGTGCACCGAACAGCGCCCACGCCATCCCGTGGTGCCAGATGATCTTTTTGCTAATCACAACGCGACGCGTGGTCAGGTGAACGAGAGACAGGCTGAATGAAAATCCGAGAGTGGTCGTCAGCGCGAAGATCGTCGCCAACCCGAGGTTAAAGGCGATTCTAACGTCGGTGAAGGTGGCCTTCGCGATTGTTCCGACGAGCAAGTGTCCGCCGTAATAGTAGTTAAGCGGCTCGCGATTAAACCAAAGATCGCGGGGCGGCATTGTCGACGATGTCATGACCGAGCTGAGGTGGGTGAAGTTCCCCCACTTTTCAGCCTGCCACAGGCTTAGCTCGAAGGTCGCATAGGGAATGTAGCTGCGGACGTTGGTAAAGAATAGAAGCGATATGAGGAAGATGATTTGAGAGACGGCGAAGGGGACAGCCACGAGGCGCAGCGCCTTCAGGAGTTCCTTCGGCTCGTGCGCCCAGCTCGCAATGGATGCGCACGCAACGAGCAGCAGCGCGACCCATGCTGAAAAGAAACTGTGTGGCAGATAGAACAGCGCGGTCAGCGCGAGCACGATGGAGGGGAAGAAGATCGTCATCTCGGCCGGTCCGCCGAGCTTTTTCTTCGTTTGCAACCAGAATGCCGCCCCCGCCAATCCCAGCGCCCCAGCGAGGATCAATACTCGCAAGGCACCCGACTGCCCGGTATAGCCCATACCAAAAAGCCATGCGATGTAGGTAGTCAGGATCAGGCCGAAACCAACCGATAATCCGGCTCCGCGATCTGCCATGCCACGAAACAAGCGGAGGCAAAGCGGAAGCGCGGCCAACGCCGCCAAAAAGCAGAAGAACCACCAAGGAAGAACGGTCGGCAGGTAGGAGAGCCACCAGGAGATTTCGAGAAGCCTGCTCATTGGATTAATAGCGTTCCTTGAGTGGGAGCCGTGAAGTGTAAGGAGCTGCCCGTCGGATTGATGAAGTCCTCAGCTGACCGACCTCGCAGTTCTCGAACCGGCAGGACCTATTCAGTCAGGATTGAACGAAACCAAGTCTGGTTTGCCCCGAAAGACTAAGGGGTTTCGTGCATGGGACGCAGGCGGTCAACCGGAGATGGTCTGCGCCAGCGGTCGATGCTCACTCCTCGGGGGTTTTGGTGCTTCGTTCGGGATGGCCGAACCAACTGCGCGGCGTCCCTGAGGTCGGCGAGTAGTGCTCGTCCAGCTTTTCCGTCACATCCTTCATCGTGCCGTCTGCCGGTACCCACACGTCGATGTCTGGGAAATCGAGGCGGCAGTTCTCGCACTTCTTTCCCTCATAGAACCGAATAGGGCACCAGAAGGACTCGACGTTCCTTAGCATCTCCGCGCCGAGTGAATAGACGCCGGTCATCCAATCGCAGTAGAGGCACCAAATCAGATCGTGGCCGACCAGACCGTCGAACTTCTGGCGAGACACGTTGATCCAGTCGCCGGACTTGTAGCGCGGAAACCCCAGCGACCAAACGAGCATCGGGTAGAAGACGACCTCCGCCACGCGAAGGGCGAGGAAGGCGGGAAGCGCGGGCAGCGTCACCAGAAGCCCGAAATGGTTCGAGGCAGGGCCGACGTAGCGGTCCAGCGATTTGCGGATCGTCGGCCCTCCATAGTTACGCGCAGTTTGATGGACGACAGCGAAGGTTTGAAGCGAGATGTACTGACCGATCAGACAGGCCAAAAACCCTCCCCAACCCCAGTAGCAGAGGCTATAAACCCACGGAATCCAAGTCAGCGCACCAACCGCGAGGTCGAGAAGCGGCGCCCGAGAGATTGCCTCGCTTGCGCGCCACCAGCCGATAATGACGGCCAGCACGATTAGTTGCCAGAGGTAAACTGAGAGGATCGAATTGATGAATGCCATCGAAAGATTTTCCTGAAGTTTTTACACTCTCACCATTGCAGCGAGCCGGATGGCCGCAAGAAAGATTACGCACCGGGGGTAGCGCTTCGCGGTTGCTCCCGTTGGGGCTGGCAAATAGCTTTTCCACGCAATTCGCAATCGTGAGGAACTACAAGCCAATGGATCAAACCAAGGTCAAACAAATCTCGGCAGCAATCGACGCCAAGGGCATGCGCTTCGCCATCGTCGTTTCGCGGTTCAATGCTCTCGTAACCAAAGAGCTGCTCGGGGGCGCGCTCGACTCGATCGAGCGCCATGGCGGCTCGCCCGCCGACCAGACCATCGTTTGGGTTCCCGGGGGCTTCGAGATTCCCTACGCGGTTCAGGCGTTGCTCAAGAAGGGTGGCTTCGATGGAGTCATCGCCCTCGGCTGCGTGATGAAGGGGTCCACTTCCCACAATGAACACATCGCTGCGGAGGTGACCAAGGGCCTTGCGTCACTCGGTATGGAATACGGAATTCCAGTAAGCTTCGGCGTGCTCACGCCAGACACACTGGAACAGGCGCTCGAGCGCGCTGGTTTGAAGATGGGGAATAAGGGCTCTGAAGCCGCCCTCGCTGCCATCGAGATGATCGGCGTCATGCGGGCGATCGAGAGCAGCTAAGTCAAAACACGATCAGTAGAGGGTCCAGCTCGGAATTGCGGAGGCGCTGGAGCCGTTCATGAGCGCAACTGACCGGGTCGTCGAGCCGCCGCTAGTTTCAACGCTCACGATCACACCCTCCGTGGGCATTGAACTTGTCTGCGCTTCGATTCGATTACCGCTCCACGACGTGATCGTAACCGAGCCGTCTGGCATTCCGTCGAAGAGAATGTCGCCACTCCCCTGACTCGCTCCCAGATTGTAGCCGCGAACTTCGAGCGTCCAAGTCTCGCCACCTCGCACAGTCGTGGGCACGAACTCAGCCGCTGAGATCGTCGGAACCGTCAGCCCTGACCCAAACGGCCAAATCACATCGTCGCCGCTCATCACTCCGTCCGGACCGAAGCTCACAAAAGTGTACCGATCAAATGCGTCGCCGTAGTCGCGGAGGGTAATCGCCTCTGCTATGGGGTCGACCAATCCCAGAGGGGTGTAGAAGTAATAGGGATTCCCCCAGAAGTCGAGGATCGTGCCCTCGTCGTACTCGCTATCCGCACCGTCAAGCCTTTGGGGAGGGACGTTGACGTACGGTCCCTGCCACGGGAGCGCGCCGTTCACCAAATCCCTGCGGACAGGCTCGACGTCGCCCTTCCCGGGAACGATGACGAGTGCTCCCCCGCCATCGTTGATAAACTGGAACGGATTCGTGGAATTCATAAACGACGTGTCGTCGAGATTTTCGATCGTCGTGTAGCGTGCCGTGTCGAGTTGGCAGAGCTCCATGGCGCTTGTGAGCGCTTGAAGATCGGCCTCCGTGGCGGCGCCGAAGAGTGAACTCGGAGCCAGTACGGCAATTGTCAGGACGGTTGCACTGAAGTTCTTCATCTCATAATTCCTCGAACTGTGAGCATGGGGCAGAAACGGTGCTCTCATCAACCAAAAGAGACGATGCCGCTAGCCGGGGTAGCCATCGGGATGGGCGACGTGCCAATGCCACGCGTCGCTCACGATATCGCGAAGGCCGGGGACTTGGGGCGTCCAGCCGAGGACGCGCTTGGCGAGGGAGGCGTCGGCGATGAGACGGCCCGGGTCGCCAGCCCGCCTGTCCGATTCTGCGGAAGGGATCTCCTTCCCGGTGACGTCTCGGCAAGTTTCGATGACTTCCATCACTGAAAACCCCTGACCGTTTCCCAAGTTGCAGATCAGCGGCTTGCCTCCCGACCCGAGATACTCCAGCGCGCGAATATGGGCGTCGGCGAGATCAGCGACGTGGATGTAGTCGCGAACGCAGGTACCATCAGGCGTATCGTAATTCGTCCCGAACACCTTGATCAAGTTTCGCTGCCCTTGGGCTACCTGAAGGATGAGCGGAATGAGATGGGTTTCCGGGCTGTGATCCTCACCCCGATCCTCGATAGCGCCACAGGCGTTGAAGTATCGAAGCGCAACAAACCGCAAGCCGTAGGCGGCCGCGTAGGTCTCCATGGCCTGCTCCATGAATCGCTTAGTCAGGCCGTAGGGATTTGTCGGAACTGTTGGATGATCCTCGGTAAGTGGGATTGAGGTGGGCTCGCCGTAGATCGCCGCGGTCGATGAAAAGACCAGTTGCTTGGTCTCCGCTTCCTTCATGGCCCGAAGCAGCGAGAGAGTCCCACCGACATTGTTCTCCATGTACTTGGCAGGATCGCTGACCGATTCGCCCACCAGCGACGAAGCGGCAAAGTGGACGACCGCCTCGATGCGATGGGACTCCAGAAGCGATGTCAGGCGCAGCGTGTCGCGGATGTTCATGTTATGAAACTCGACGGAGGGATCGACCGCCGACCGGTGTCCCGTCGTCAGATTGTCGACAACAACGACGGTGTCGCCGCGTTCTCTCAGCGCCTCAACGGTGACGCTACCAATGTAACCGGCACCGCCGGTGACCAGTACTCTCATCGGGAAACTCTCCGTGCTTGATAAGCGAGGGCGAGGCCTCGCCCTCAGATCTTAACGTGCGCAAACACGCTCAGGTCTTACCCGGCAGCCTTCTGGTAGCCCCTGAGTGCCTCAACGACCTGCTCGGCATTTTCCCAGCGATCTTCCTTCTTCTTGGCGAGGCACTTTTGGACAATGGCCCAAAGGTCATCATCCACGCCCTCAATCGGCTCGGGTTCCTTGTGCAGGTGCTGGTAGGCGAGATCGCCTTCTGTGAACGGAGGGCGCCCATTGAGGAGCTCGTAGAACATCACGCCGAAGGCGTAGATGTCCGCGCGATTATCGACGGGAATACCCTGCACTTGTTCCGGGGACATATAGAGCGGAGTGCCGATGACCGCGCCGATCATGGTTCCGTCGCCGGGTTGATCCATCATCTTCGCGATACCGAAGTCAGTGACCTTCACTTCTTCCTGACTCGTCAGCATGATGTTCGCCGGCTTGATGTCGCGATGGACGATGCCGAGTCGATGGGCGTATGCCAGCGCGTCGGCGATTTCGACGACGTACTTGATCGTCTCGACCTGCGCAATTTTGAAATCTGGCGAGGACTTGATCTTCTTCTTCAGATCGCTGCCGTCGACGTACTCCATAGAGATGTATTTGCGTCCCATCTCCTCGCCGATGTCATGGATGCGAACGATGTTCGGATGGGACAGCTTGCGCGCGTTTCGGGCCTCGATCTTGAAGCGGCGAACGGCTTCCGGGTTGTTCGACATGTTGTCGGGAAGAATCTTCAGCGCGACGACTTCTTCGAGCTCTTTGTCCCGAGCGCGATACACAATGCCCATCGCGCCACGGCCGAGTTCGTCGAGCAACTCGTAACGACGCGCGGCTTTCTCGGACATTTGCTCGACGATGGATGTCTTCTCGAACGCCATCGGGTCGCTAGTGGAGCCGGACAACATTTCAAAACGTGACTTCACATCCTTGTAGTCGATGTCCGCGGCGAAAAGCTGACGATAAACGGTCTTGGCCCCGACCAGATCTTTCTTCGCTTCGTAGCGCTGGGCCAAATCGTAGAGCAGTTCCTTCGTATCGTCATCGACGACGAGCTTCTTGAATTCCTGCAGCGCGAGGTCGAGCATGCCTTTGGACGTGAAGCACTTCCCGAGCATCTTCGTGGACTCCGCTTCCCAGCGGTAGTCCTGAGCGGTCTTCTGGAAACAGCCAATCGCCGGGTCGTACTCCTGTTGCTGATAGTAGATCGTCCCGAGGGCGAATCGGCTCTCCGCGTCCTCTTTCTTGTCGAGCATAGCTTCAAGAGCTTCGGTGAGTTTTTCCTGAATCTCAGCCGAACCGGGCTGCAATTCGTTCGCCTGCTGAAGAGGGGCGATCGCTTCGTCTGGTTTTCCGGAACTGAGAAGCAGCGATCCGCGAAGGATCAGCGCACTGATATTCCGTGGGTCCTTCTCGGCGATCTTTTCGAGGGCGCGAAGGAGATTCCCTTCCTGCCCCGGGTGGTTGTCAGTGATGAAGCGAATCTGTTCGAGCGATTCGCGAAGGTGACCCTGTGCCACCAAAACCTCGACCAGGAACCAGCGGATGCGGAGGAACTGGGGCTGTTCGGCCAACAGGGCATTCACGTGGCCGACCACCGCTTCCATGTTGTCTTCCCGCGCTTTCAGCGCGCGGCGGTAACATTCGACAGCTTCAGAAAGATCGTTCTGCAGCGCCTTCACGCGAGCCATCGCCACGTGGAGGAGATCATTCGATTCCTGAATCTCCAGCGCCCTCTCGTAGACCTTCTGAGCTTCGTCGTCTGTGCGATGCTTCTGGCCGTAGGCGAGGGCGAGATTGACCAGCGCTTCGCGGTCTTCGGGATTTCGCTCTAGGATTCGCTTATATTCGGAAACAGCTTCGTCGATCTTGTTATCGTAGAGCGAGGCGAGGGCGTTGAGGCGCTGGAGTTCCTCGTCCTCAGGGGCGAGTTTCAAGAAGCGCTGGGCCGTCTCGAGCGCGCTTTCGTAGCGATCGTTTTTGATGTAGGCCTTCGCCAGCTGGCGGCCCGTTTGGATGTCGTCTTTGAAGTTAGCGACCTGTTGCTCGTAGACAGGAATGGTATCCACTTCCGTTCGGTCTTGGCTGAGGAGAACGCTGCTGAGCGCCTTGATATAGTCGGCATTGTTCGGCTCTGCACGGAGCGCCTCGCGGAAGATTTTCTCGGTGCCCGGCTCGAAGTTCTGCTTCTTCAAGTAGGCTCCGGCAAGCTGGCTGTTGAGCGCCTGGTTCGACTGCCCCTGATGGAACAGCGCCTCGATAGAACTGATGGCGAGGTCCGGATCATTTGAAAGCTGCGCTGTCTGGGCGAGCGCCCGAAGAGTCGGAATGTCTGCCGGGTTCTGGGCGTGGGAGCGGTGGTATACGTCGACAGCCTCACGGTCGTACTTGCCGTGTTCGAAGTTCACGGCCGCCAACACTCGCAGGAGTTCCCTGTCGCCGGCGTCGAACTTGAGCGCCTTGCGATAGGCGGCGACCGCTTCTTCGTCCTTGCGATTCTGGATGAGGTAGCAGTGCGCGAGCAGACCTGCTGCCTGCTCATTTTCCGGCTCAACCTTGAGAGCCTGACGGACTTCCTCGATCGCCGAGCCAACTTGGTTTTTCTGAAGCTGAACCAGCGCGAGGTGCAGGTAGGCGGGAATGTAGTGGTGGTTTTGTTCGAGGACCGCCTGGCAAAGCGACTCAACCTGTGCGTCGGCCTTCTTGGCATCGATGCATGCGGAGAGATATGCTTCGAGGAACCGCTGGTCCTGCTGGCGATTTGGGAACTGCTGCTCGAAAACGGGAAGCGCCTTCGAAGTATAGTTACCCGTCTCCAGGTAAACCTCGCAGAGTGAGTTGTACACGTCGTTCGTCGCGAAGCCGCCACGGAGCGCCGCCCGGAGTCGCTTGCCGGCTTCCTCGTATTCCTTGCGGGCGAGATGATACCTTCCGAGCCCGTATTCCAATAGCTGCGGTTCGGGGAACGACTGGATCGCCTGCTGATATACCTTCGCGGCCTCGTCGGTCGTCTTGGGTTCGATCAGGAGCGCGCGCGCGTAGGCATGAGTTAGCTTCGTATCGTTCGGCATAGCGTTCCACGCGAGTTGGAAAACTTCGAGCGTGGAACCGCTGTAGTCCCTCTGCGCCATATACACCTGAGAGAGTGGAATGGCGACTTTGTCTTTTCGTGGTGCCTTGGCCAGAAGCGCCTCATAGCTCTCGCGAGCGGCCGCGTAGTCTTCACGAGCAATCGCAGACTCTGCCCGACGACGCAGCCTGTTTCGCCCGATCGCCTTGAACGCCTTCCACGATGTGAAGCCGCCAATAAGGATCAGCCCCACGACAATGCCAATGATCGCGATGAGGTTTTTAAGAACTGTGACCCTGAGGTGCTGGCTCTGGTAATCGGAATTGAGAGGATCATATTCGACGAGGAGGTTCGACAAGCGCACCGCCTCGTCCCAGTTCTTCGAGTCCTTAGCTTTGGCAAGGTCCGCAGCCCACAGGGCTGCACGTTGTTCGTTCTGGTCTTTGATGTCCCTCAAACGACGGGCATAGACGAGGTCGAGCTTTGGATTGTGGCGAGAAGTCGACCCACGCGTCATCCAGGGGGAACTGGTCGGCCAATCTCCGGGGGCAATGCTATGTGGCGAGCGATAGCCATAGAGAATTCCCTGAGGCGTGAAAGAGATGAGCATCACTCCACCCTCATCGACCCGCGCGACCGAGATCGTAGAAAAAAGCGATTCGCCAAGAGTGCCAGCTGCAAACCGAATGTCGGTCCCTCCTTCGCCGACGACCCAGTTGCTGAGATTGAGGGATGTTTGGAGGGTCTTCTTAAGTCCGAAAACGATCTCGGGGAACTGGTTCCTTCTGGGAATCAGCGAGACCTGAGTATTGATCCCGCCGAATTCCTGACCGGTCTCGAAGACGACCTCGTTTCCCGTGTGAGCGTCTACGAGGTATAGAGACGAGTCGGAGACTTGGAGGACAAAAAGTGAGGTGATGTCATTGCCACGACCGATCAGCACCGGATCATTCGACGAATCGCGAAGGGTTGCTCGCGTCCAGAGCATCACGTGACGGGGACTCTTGCTAGAGTCGTACTCGTAACAGAACATCTCTCCGCCCTGAATCGTCACGACAATCTCGTCGCGACCGTCCCCGGTGATGTCGACCAAGAGCGGGGTCGTCTGAATGTTCTTGAGCTGTTTCACTAGCAGCTTTTCAAATTCACCGCTGTACGGATCGATGATCAGCAAGTGCCCATCGCCGGTCGTCGCCACGATGTCTGGCCGACCGCGCTGGCGGACGCTGCCGACTGCCGCCGGCGCTTGGAATCTCGCCCCGGAATTCGCCTGCCACGCGCGCGCAAGCTGCCCGTCTTCTCCCATGACAAAGGCGCGCACAAAGCCGTCTTGTGAATGGACGACGATCATGTCGTGGGTTCGGTCTCCATCGGAGATCGTAACGACTGAGGGCTGGATGCTGACTGGCGATGCGGTCTGTTGCTCGTTGAGAACGTCGAAAGTCGTTCCGTCGACAACTATCATACGCCCGCTGCCGCTTCCGAAAGCGATGTCCAAGCTACCATTGCCGCGAAAGTCGCCAACGACCGGGGGCGAGAGCGACTCGCCGAAATCATGAGAGGCGATCAGCGCGCCGGTTGCGGAGTTGTAAACATGGAACGCGCCTCGCACGTCGGTCACGATAACCTCAGGAACGTCGTCGTGAACCGTGTCGACAACGACTGGCGCGTTCGGCTGATCGAGTCCGGATTTAACCAAGTACACCTGTTCCAGTTCTTGGGCAGGAGTGGCAGAGGCGAGGAAGGCGAGGATGACAATCGCTGCTGCGCACAGGTGCCATTTCGAGAACCCGAAGCGGCGACTGTTGGGTGAGGTTGATCGTTGGGTGGGGATCATAGTCTCAAACTTCATGATTTTTCTAGCTGGGCTCTTACAAATCGTTTGGGCATAGTGCTCAACGATGCTTTTCGGATACCGTGCATTGGATTCGCAACGGCTTTTGCGACGCAACCTCAGAAAGCCGGGGGGCGAATTTAGTAAACATCTTCGGATGATGCCGGGACCCTGGAAAACTGCTTTACCGGCTCGCGCTCCAAATCCGCGATCGCGAGGCAAGAACACCTTGCCTTCCCCGTATTGTTTGTTTACCGATGAAATCATCAAGCAAGAATGGTTCTGAGTTAGGCAGTGTTGTCTGCCCAAAGTTCGTGCCGAAGTGGTTCCAATCGGGGGAAACCAATCCCCTGCAAATGATACTTCCTTGGAGTTAAGGTCATGGCATTGCTGCGATTCACCCGGGTCAGTTTTCTGACTCTCGCACTTATCAATCTGATTTTGATCGCACCTGCGATCTCGCAAGCCGGAGGTGCTGTTATCAGTATCGGAACGGCTGGCGACTCCAATATGGATGTGTGCTCGTCCGGCGACACCGCCGAGTTCACCATGGACTTGTCGGGCAATTCGAACGACGTCGGTTCTACGAACCTGAGAATCACATTCGACAATAC
>JAUIJJ010000088.1 GCA_030431385.1 bacterium
CGGCCAATCGCGCTGGAGGGAACCGGGAGATCGCGACCTCGTCCGAATTCCCGAAGTTGATGTAATCATTGGCGGTCACAACCACATGTTACTGCCCGAGCCGGAACGCCACGTGCGCGCCGATGGCTCGATTGGATTTATCAATCAAGTTGGCTGGGGCGGTACCCACCTTGGCGTGCTGCAATTCGATCTCTATGGTAACAACAAGCGGGAACTCTCGTTCACTGGCCCACCGCGAGCTGTCGAGGTCGCCTGAGTTTATAATAACGTGAATGTAGTGAATAGAAAAGTGCACCGGGAACGCTCCCGGTGCACTTTGTTTAGTTGCTAAGTATGCCTGCCCCTTTACGGTATCATGCCGGACTGCATGGCCTTCTGCATGCCTTCCAGAAAGCCCTGACGGGATGCTGCCGCATCGGCTGGCAGTTCATTTACTGTATAGCGAATCACGAGATTGTTACCCTGAGCCACTGATTGTACTTCATCGAGCCCCTTGCGGAACATTTCGATGCCTTCTTTCTCTTCCGGTGTATTGACCGGCGCGAATTGCAGCATCTGCTTTACCATCTGCGACATCTGCTGCCATTGCTGAACACCCATTGATGCGGCGTCCGCACTGTTTGTTGCTGTGTGCAGTTCAACGGTGGGCTGCTGCCCGGGGAAGAGCGCCAGCGCGGCGCCGACCGAGTCCTTCAGGGTACTTGCCAGCGGGCCGACTTGCATCATGACGGCGGGGTTAGAACCAATTGCCTGAGAGAGCGCGGAGCCGCGCGCCCAGACGATTACGTCTGGCGTGCGACCGCCCATGGTGGCGACGGTTGCGTTAAAGGGTGAGGTTGCATTGAGCAAACCGGCTTTCTGCTGGCTGAGCGTCTTCGCGCTGTCGAGCCACCCCATGTCGTCCGACATGAGGATCACACCGTCGCCGGGAATGCGAAGATAAACGGTCTCACCGGTGCTCGTCATCATTTTTCCGGTGGTGTTGTCCGGGCCAGGTTGAACGCCAAGAGTCTTCAACTTTGAAAACGCGTCTGAGGAGGTGAAGTCGCCAAGAAATACTCCGGTGTTGATTTCGTTGGCTCCGCCGTTCGCCAAATCCAAGCTCATCCCCATGGCGAATGTGTGAAGTTTGAGGACTTCGCTTTTGGTGATGAGGGTGAGCATCACAGTTTGCGGCGTGTTTTGTTGCTGCTTGGCGGTCTGCAGGCCCTGCTCGCCGAGTTCTGCGACGGGGATGTAGTTCATCAAGCTGGTCTTCTGGTCCTTTGCCTCTAGGTTAGCGGCGAAGACGATGTCTGCGTCGGCCTTGAACATAGAGACCGCACCGGGCAGGTTCGCGGCGTTGGCGGATGTGCCCATAAGTGCCAGAACAGCAACGATTGAGGCTGTTCCGATCCGGCGGGCTACTTTGTTAAACTTCATTTCAGTACTCCTTTTATGTGTTACTGCTCTTGGTATTGTACAGCGGCGGGCCGAAAGAATTCATTCCGTCACTGCGATTTCAACGGGTCCTGTGGCTAAATGGGGCGTTCCTTCGTGCATGCCCCAGACGTAGTAGTACCCCGGCACGAGGGGCTTGTTGAGGTCGGAGCCCATCAGCTCCGCCGTCGCGCGATCGGGTGAGGTCGCGATTTCCAGCGTCCGCGAGACATTCGAGCCCGGTCCGAGGCTAAACTCGCTCGCCACTTCGCCGAACAGTTGGTCTGCGCTCCACAAATGGACAAGGCTTTCCTGCTTCGGATCGCTGTAGATCGCCACGTCGAAGCGCTGCTCGGTGGAGTATCGCACCGGTTTGGAGTTGGAGGTCATGTTCCGGAGGGCAAGCCGGACCTGAATCACTCCACCTGCTGGGAGGGTTTCCGGCACAACTTTCATGCCCATCACCATACCGTTTTCCTCCCGGTTGGGGGGAATGTTCACGGTCATCGGTGGCGGAGCCGTTTCGTTGACGGTTCCCGGTATGTTGTGGGGCTGGTCGACCTGATACGGTTCCCCACCCGCAAACTCCTTGGGCGGAGGCGGCCCATCGAAGGAAGTGCCGAGGGTATCGTCGATCGTTTGGCATGACACCAGAAGGACAAGACCGGCGAGGAGAACTGTAGCCAATCGCATTGATGACTCCCACCCGTGGAAATTCAGTTTCCACCGGGTCAATGGCCCAGCAATAAACACGGGAGTCCCCTGGGAGCAAGCCCCGATGGTAAGCAATGTGTTCGAACGCACCGGCGACACGCGCATTATGGCAGCGGTTAACGTCAGCCCAGAATCGTTTTTCTCCGGCTCGGTGAGCACTGGCGCGCGGGCCATCGCCGATCAGGTCCGGAGGGCCGAGGCAGAGGGCGCCCTCCTCATCGATATCGGGGCGAAGTCGACAGCTCCCTACAAGGAAACACAGATCGCCGAGGACGAAGAAGTCGCCCGGATGAGCGCTGCTATCCGCGCGGCGAGGGCCGCGACATCGCTTCCAATCAGTGCCGACACCCAGAGTGCCGCCGTCGCCCGGGCGGCCCTCGACGAGGGAGCCGATATCATCAACGACGTGAGCGCGCTCCTACACGATCCGGCGATGGCGACTGTTTGCGCGGCGGCGGGAGGCGTGATCCTCATGGCCAACGGCGAGTACGTCGAGGACTGGAGCGGCGCGGAGGACGACCCGGCGACGTTTGTTGGTGGCCTTCTGGCAGCGGCGATCTCCCGCGCTTTGGAGGCAGGCATCTCCCGCGATCGAATCATGGTGGACATCGGCTTGGGCTTTTTCCGCAAGGCGCCAATGGACTGGGCGGAGTGGGATCTCGCTCTCTTGAGAGGCCTCGCGCAAGCAGGTTGGCTTGACGCGCCGGTTCTCGTCGGCGCGTCTCGAAAGAGCTTTCTTGGCAAGCTCCTCGGCGACAGGCCCCCGGAAGACCGGCTCGCCGGGAGCCTCGCCGTTGCTGCCTGGGCCGCCCGCCACAAGGTCGATTGGCTCCGTATTCACGACGTCGCCGAAACAGCTGATGTTATTAAGGTCATCCAGTTGCTAGAGAACGGAGTTGCTGAGTGAGCTGTGATTTCATCTTCTTCGACGCAGGCTTTACGCTCATCCACCCCTCCCCCGGCGTGGGTCATTGGTACGCGGCCATCGCCAAGGACTTCGGAGTCGAGGCCGATGCCGCCCGATTGGATGCCGCGTTCTTGGGGGCATGGAAGGATAATCGAAGGGAGTCAGCGACCGGGGGGAAGGTCGCGTATGGGAGCACCCTCGACGAGGCGAAGGCGTTCTGGACGCCGGTTGTCCGCGCCACTTTCGCGCTGGCCGGATACAATCCGCCCTCGAAGAGCGCGTTCTATGACCAGCTATTCGATGTGTTCGGACACGCCAAGTGCTGGGCGTTTTATGAGGATGCGCTCGAAGCGATCGCCCTGATCCAATCGAAGGGCGTCGGCGTGGGAGTGGTGAGCAATTGGGACGGCCGATTGCGATCTGTGGCTGAGGAGATGGGGCTGATGGCGCGCCTGAACGCGTTCCTGATTTCTGCCGATGCCGGTGCTGAGAAGCCCGACCCTACAATCTTCAGCCTCGCGCGGGAGAAAGCAGGCCTCTCCCCCGCCGCCAAGATCGGTTACATCGGAGATGAGCCGGATGCAGATGGATACGGCCCCTTGAAGGCGGGATGGAGCCAGTGCCTGGTCTAGAGGCGCACTGACCGCAAGCCACCAGAGGATTTACGATGGCGTGGCTCCCTCGTCGAGGCGGCACACGCGCTGTTGGACAAATAGCAAAGGGCCTCCGCAAGCGGAGGCCCCTCACCGTCAAGCAATGTAACTTGTCTAGGATTCGGCAGATGCAGCGGCGGGGGCTTCTTCCCCTTCCGCTCCTTCTGTTTCGGTGGTCTCTTCTTCAGCGCGCTGCTTGCTGACAACGGAGAAGACGACCGAGTCCTCGTTGGTGAGGAACTGAAGTCCTTCGATGGCGGGAAGATCGCCGATGTGGATCGCCTGATTGAGGTGAAGCTCGGAGACATCGACCTCGATGTGGGGAGGAAGGTTGCTCGGTGTGGCCTTCACATGGACTTCGCGAAGTCCGTGCTCAAGGATACCACCTTCCTTGAGGCCGATCGGCGTGCCGACCTGATGCACCTGCAGGATTGTGTGAAGTTCCTTGTTCATGTCGACGCGGAAGAAGTCGACGTGGAGGGGCTTGTCGCTGACCGGGTCGCGCTGGACGTCGCGGATGAAGACCTTCTCGGACTTTCCGGCGTAGTTCAGGTCCACGATGACTTTCTCTCCAGCGATGTGCTGAAGCAAAAGGTCGAACTCGTGGGCGTCGATGGACAGCGCATCGGGCTCGCCAATTCCGTAGGCGATCACGGGAAGCCTACCGGCCCGGCGCGTTTTCTTGTTCTTCTCTTTGCCGCGGCTTTCACGTAGTTCCGCTTCAATGGCAAACTTGCTCATCCTGATTCTCCTTTGTAACTCCACCGCCGTTGGCGGTACTCTCACCCGTCAGTGAGCCATTTCCTTGAAAAGGACGCTGACGGACTGGTGGTTGTGTATTCGGTCGATCGCTTCGGCGAGTAAGGGGGCGATGGTCAAAACCTTAATCTTGGACGGGAGGGAATTCGGCGTTCTCGAAATCGAATTGGTGATCACGACTTCTTTAACAGGAGCTTGTTCCAGCCGTTCGATGGCGGTTCCTGAGAGCACTCCATGAACCGCCAGGGCATAGATATCCCTCGCGCCCCGCTCGCGCAGAGCCACGGATGCGTTGCAGATCGTCCCCGCCGTGTCAATCATATCGTCGAATATCAGCACATTTTTTCCAACGATCTCTGACTCGCCGATGATCGACATGACCTCGGAGATGTTCGGTTCGGGACGCCGTTTGTCCACGATCGCCAGCGGGCATTGGAGCATATCTGCGTAGTTTCGAGACAGCTTCACGTTACCAACATCGGGCGAAACCACGCAAAAATCAGTGATCTCCGAGTTCCTCACGTAGTCGATGAGGGTGGTACCCGCGAGCAGGTGATCGACGGGGATGTCGAAGAAGCCCTGTATCTGCCCACTGTGAAGATCGACTGTGAGGAGCCGTTCTGCACCTGCGGTGTCGAAGAGGTTGGCGATGAGCTTCGCGCTGAGGGCCACGCGGCCCTGATCCTTGCGGTCCTGCCTCGCGTAGCCGAAATAGGGCACCACAGCGGTCACACTGGCCGCAGAGGCCCTCCTGGCGGCGTCTATGAGCAGCAGGATCTCCATCAGGTTCTCATTCGCGGGCGCGCTCGTGCTTTGGACGATGTAGACGTCCCTACCGCGAATGTTGACGTTGATCTTCACGAAGGTCTCGGAATCGGAGAACTTCCGCACCTCGATCTCCCCCAGCGGGACTTCGAGTTGGGCGCAGATTTCGAGGGCAAGCTCGCGAGAACTTGTCCCCGATAAGATGACCGGCGGGGCGTCTGAGGCGGCGTTCATGGGCTTACTCCGGCTTGAGTTGGGCTATTCATGGCCATCGCGATCGGCGGGCGCAAGGCCGCTGAGATGCCCCGGGCTCAGCTTTGAACCGTCGGGGATGATGGCATCGGTACAGACCACATTAGGGCCGATGACGCAGTCTTCGCCGATAACCGTCCGGCCTTCGAGGAAAACTCCTGGGCGGATGCGGGTGCGCGCGCCGATCTCGACCTCGGGTCCGATTCGGACGGTGATCGGCACCTCTATGAAAACCCCCTTTTCCATGTGCGACATGCGAATCTTCTCGCAAAAGATGTCCTCAACCGTGCACAAGTCGGCCGGGGTGTTGATCCCCAGAAACTCTTTCGGGTCGTCATGACAGAGGGCGCTGACCTTCGCGCCTTGGCTGATCAAGATGGCGAGCGTGTCCGTGAGATAATACTCGTTCTGGGCGTTATCGTTCTTCAGTTTCGACAAGCTTTCGCGCAGCGCACTCGCCGCGAAGCAATATGTTCCAGTGTTGATTTCATTGATCTTAAGCTCTTCTGGCGAGGCGTCTTTAGCCTCCACAATGCCGGTCACATCACCGCTGTCGCTACGCTTGATCCGCCCGTAGGAACCGGCGTCGGGAAGCTTGGTTGTGAGGACCACAACGCTGCTGGCGGTCTTCCGCGTGTACTCGACCAGAAGGCGAAAAGTGTCGCCGGAGATGAGCGGGGCGTCGCCGCAAGTCACGACGACGTGGCCTTCAAAGCCCTCCAGCATGGGCATGGCGACCTGCACGGCGTGGCCCGTTCCGAGCTGCGGTTGCTGCCAGGCGCACCGGGCCCGGTCGCCGACATACTCGATCACCTTATCGCCCTGATACCCGACGACAACGATAGGGTCGCTGACACCTGCGAACTTGAGAGAGTCGAGGACGTGGCCGAGGAGGGGTTTTTCGAGGAGCTGATGAAGAACCTTCGGCTTGTCGCTCTTCATCCGCTTTCCGAGGCCCGCTGCCAGAACGATGGCGGTTGGTGGAAGGAGTGGCATTGTTAGACGGTCTCCCTTGGGAAAATGAAAAACGCCGGACGAGCGTGTTTCTGCTCATCCGGCGAAAGCCTTGGCTGGGGAGACAGGACTCGAACCTGTGACATCGGGCTCCAAAGGCCCGCGTTCTACCAACTGAACTACTCCCCAGCGGAATTGCGCGCTTGAGCAGCGCAATCTACGCTGCGGAAGTGTCTTGAGCACCCTGCCCCTTGTCAACCATGGAGTTTGCCCTGATTCCACCGGGGCCATTCTTTGAAAAGCGCCTCCTGTTTCACGTGAAACAGGAGGCTCCCCTTGACGCGCGACGAACCAAGGTGGCGTATCGTCACCGTTACCTTAGCCACGGAGGACCCGCCCTTGGAAACCGCTCCCGATCACTCCGACAACCCTGTTTCACGTGAAACAGACCTCCGCTCCGTTCGCCTCGCCGTCATCAACCAAAAGGGCGGCGTAGGCAAGACAACCACCGCAGTCAACCTCGCCCATGGCCTCGCCCGCCAAGGGCTTCGCGTCCTCCTCGTCGACCTCGACCCCCAAGGAAACGCCACCACCGCCCTCGGAATTGACAAATACGCGGACAATCCCTCGTCCTACGACCTTCTATTCAAGGGGCCTCATGAGGCACGCTGGACCCCTACAAAATATGAGAAGTTCGACCTCTACCCCGCTAACATCGGCCTCATTCGCGCCGAGCTGGACCTCTTACAGCGGGGCGACGACCGCCAAGTGGTCCTCAAGAAGGCCCTCGACCAGATGGAATTCCCCCACAATGTCATCATTTTCGACTCTCCCCCGTCGCTCGGTATCCTCACGCTCAACATTCTGATCACCTCAGACGCCGTCATGGTCCCGGTCCAGTGCGAGTTTCTGGCGCTGGAGGGCCTTTCCATGCTCCTCGAAACCCTCGAGGAAATCAAGGAAACGCACAATCCGTTGCTCTACAGCCTCGGATGCCTTGTCACGATGGTGGACCTGCGGACAAACCTCTCCCAGCAGGTCGTCTCTGATCTGCGTGAAAACCTCGGCGATCAAGTCTTCGAGTCAATGATCCCCCGCACGGTACGGCTGTCCGAATGCCCCAGCCACGGCAAAACAATCTTTGAGTACGAACGCTGGGGGACAGGAGCCCGCGCGTACGAGGCACTTTCCCGCGAGGTCATCGACCGACTCGGCATTGAAAACCCCAATAAGGCCGCCAAATCATGAGCAATAACCGCAAGAAAGCACTCGGCAAGGGGCTCAGTGCCCTTCTGGGCAGCTCCGCACTCAGGGTTCAAGCGAAGCAGCAGGAGACGGAACCATCCGCGGAGCCCACCCCCGCACTCGCCGCTGAGCCGTCACAGGAACCGAAACAACGCGTGCGCTACATCGCGCTGGATTCGATCCGGCCGAACCCGCGGCAGCCGCGCGCGGTCTTTGATCAGGAGAAACTTCGCGAGCTTTCCGCGTCGATCACGAACCACGGCGTCCTCCAGCCGGTGCTGGTTGTTGAGCACACCGATGGATACATCCTGCTGGCGGGGGAGCGGCGGATGCGCGCGGCGGAACTTGCCGGCCTGACAGAAATCCCCGCGCTCCTCACCGAGGCCACCGACGAGGAGATGCTAGAGATCGCGCTCGTGGAGAACGTCCAACGCGACGACCTGAACGCCGTGGAAGAGGCGCGCGCCTATAAGGCCCTCATGGACTCTTTCGCCTGGAGCCACGAACAGATCGCCCAGCGCGTCGGCAAGAACCGCTCAACGGTGGCTAACTCACTGAGGCTACTGAAGTTAGGTGGCGACGCGCTCCGCGATTTGGAGTCCGGTCGCCTCACAGCGGGGCACGCCCGCGCCCTGCTGTCCCTCGATGACGTCGACGCGCGGAGCAGACTTCATAAGGAGATCGTGAACGAGGGAATCTCCGTTCGCGAAGCCGAGCGGCGGGCCATTCAGTTTCAGAACGAGTCCCTCAACCCAGCCGCAAGAAAGGCGTCGAAAAAGAACATTTCTAAAGCGCCTGAAGGACTTGACACTGTGGCGCTCCAGGACCGACTCATGGAGCACTTGGGGTGTCGTGTCCGCGTAAAGAGCCGCGATGGTCGCACCGGGTCGGTCGAAGTGCCTTTCGAATCTCCCGACGAGCTGCAACGGTTTCTGGATTTCATCAAATTCAGCTTCTAGCGTAGACTGGCGCCCTCCACTCCCGTTCAGGAGGTTGCGGCTATGCTCCAGTCCCCGCTGTTTACACTCGCCGCCAGCGTCAACCTCATCGACGCAATCAAGAGTAACGACATCTTCGGCCAGGGCTGCTTGTTCCTGCTGACAGCGCTTAGCGTCGTGAGCCTCACCATCATCTTCCATAAGGTCACCAGCGTGACCCGGGCCCGGAGGCAGAGTAACCGCTTCCAGACGCTCGTCGATCGCGAGGGTAGCTGGGACGCGCTCTTTCACGCTTCGCAAAAATTTCGCGACGCTCCCATCGCCAAGCTGTTGAAGGAAACCTACGTCGAATGCCGGCTAGAGAACTGGTTCGACCACAAGAAGGCGCTGTCGTTGGAGGATCGGCTCAACCTGAGCAAGGTGACGATCGAGGGAATCCTCATGCGGACCATCGCCACAGAAGAATCGAAGCTCCAGAAAAACCTGACGTTGCTTTCGATGACGGCCGCTCTGGCACCGTTTCTGGGGCTCCTTGGAACCGTTTGGGGGGTGTTAGCCTCCTTCCAGGCTGTCGGCAGCGAGGGGTCGGCTGCGCTATCGAGCCTCGCGCCCGGCATCTCAACTGCACTAGTCACAACGATCTTCGGCCTCTTCGCTGCGATTCCGGCACTCATCGCGCACAACTACCTCATGGCTGAGGTGAGCAAGCTCTCCAGTGAAATGGAATCGTTCTCTCACGAAATCGAAAACGCCGTGCGCCGCCAAATCCTCTCGGGTGGGGGAGCCTGATGAGACGCCGCAGCCGGATCGCGATGCCAGAAGCGACCATCAACCTCACCTCGCTGCTCGACATTACCTTCGTGCTCCTCATCTCCTTTATGGTCGTCGCCCCGGCGTTGAAATACTCGGTCGAGCTCGACCTGCCGAAAGTGAAGAAGACCGCCGCGCCCGCCGAGCCAACGCAGATCACTGTACAGGTTTCGTGGTCCGAGCGCGCGGGCTCGGGGTTCCACGTCAACGGAACCCAATATCTGCTCGATGAAGTCCCTGACGCGATTCGTGCGCTCGTGCCGCTGGGGGAGGAGCCAAAGATAGCCCTCGAAGCCGACAAAACCGCGCCCTGGGAAGATGTCGCCAAGCTCATCAACGAGCTTAAATCCGGTGATATCAACAATATAGGCATCATCACTCGGAAGGAAAGCTAATCGGTGGTTCGAGTCGTCCCCAAAGGGTTCCGTGCTCCGATGGCCCTCTCCGTGTTCACCCACGTGGTGATCGCATGCGCGATCCTATACTTAACCCTCCGATCAAAGCCCGAAAACCTGACTGGTTCACAGGCCGGAGAGACCGTAGAAGTCGCGCTCTTGGAGGCCGCACCGCCCCCCAAGCCGGAGACGCGCGATACGCCTCGGCCCACGCCGGCATCGACGCCTGAACCAACGCCGGAACCAACCCCGGAGCCGACGCCTGAGCCCAAAGAGATGAAGGTTGCGGAGAAGTCACCGACACCGAAGCCGACTCCCAAGGCGACTGTCGCGCCTAAGGTTACCCCCAAACCCACGCCCAAACCGACGAAAAAGCCGGTCGTGAAGACGCCTGCGCCGACGCCGAAGGCGACTCCGGCGAAAACCAAGGCACCCATCAAGACTCCAGCCCCGACGCCCAAGAAAACCGCATCGACGCTATCGCCCGAGAAAATGAGAGAGCTGCGGGCCGCGCGAAACATTAAGTCGGGGAGGAGCAGCACATCGACAAGAAGCGCCAAGGCATCTGCGAGCACGACATCGCCTGGCAAGACAAGCAGCGAAACGAAGGTCGGCAATAACACGCTTCGTGGCGCGGGGCTTCCCGACTTCTACGCACGCATGACCCTGTCGAAAGTAAGTCGTCACTTCGACGTGCCTGCCGAACTGGAAAAGAAAGCAACCGCCGACATCGCGTTTCGCATCGAGCGTGATGGCAAAATCTCGAGAGTTCGCGTCACAAAGAGCAGCGGCGACCGCACTCTCGATGGGTATGCAGTGAAAGCGCTTCAACAAACAAAGCACCTCGCCCCGCTCCCCGATTCATTCGGCAAACCCTACGCCGACGTCGAGATCACCTTTAGCTTTGCTGACTAGGTATTCGTAATCACATGCTACCATCGAATAAGAGTTCGATCAAGCAGCTCAGTTGTAAAGGATTCGACTATCTAGTGAAAGAGCCACGATGATCCATCGAGGCTTGTTAATGTATATACTGAATGCGTGGCATACACGGTGATTAGGATTTCACCGTCGGGTCCTTCACAAAGCCCGGGCGACCCCTTTAGCTCGCGAGAGGATGCGAGCGTGATAACCTTGTCCTGATGTGGGTCGTTGTATAGATCCACGGCAAAGACGCCGCCGCAAAAGTCGGCGAATATATAGTAACCATATATTTCGGGAAAGTCATTCCCTCTATATATAAAGCCACCGGTGATTGAACAACCAAGCGCGTGGTCGTATTCGAACGCGGGGT